>NZ_BAABDO010000308.1:0-501 GCF_039539665.1 Actinomadura keratinilytica | reverse complement strand
AGGAGATCGTCCACGCCAACAAGTTCATCCAGCACGTCTCGGACCGCGACAACCATTCGGCCATCGGTGCCATCACGGCGCCGGGCGTGACGCCGGGCCGGCCGGTGCTGGAGATCTTCGAGGACTTCCTCGCCCATGAGCAGAAGGTCTCCGAGGCGATCCGCGAGCTGTACCGCAGCGCCGACAAGGAGGGGGACTACGATTCCCGTCCGCTGCTGAACTGGTTCGTCGACGAGCAGATCGAGGAGGAGGCCACCGTCTCCGAGATCATCGGTCGCGTGAAGCTGATCGGCGACGACGGCTCGGGCATCCTGCGTCTGGACGCCGAACTGGGTGCCCGCCCCACCGAGTCCACCGAGGCCGACCAGGACTGATCACGCCGGGGCCGGGACGAACCGGCCGGCCGCGGGCGCCGGCGGCTCACCACGGACAGCCGCCGGCGCCCTGAGCAGCACAGCCGACCCGTCGTCGGTCGGCGACGGGTCGATCCGGACCCGCCCG
>NZ_BAABDO010000307.1:0-503 GCF_039539665.1 Actinomadura keratinilytica | reverse complement strand
CCAGTTCACCGACTGGCTGTACTTCAATCCCGCCGCCCGCGAGATGCTGCGCTGGGGCATCGAGGGGGAGACCTACACGAAGGCCGAGGACGGCACCATCGAGCTGAAGGACGGCTTCGCGATGGAGTCGTACAACATCAACAGCGGCGCCGAGGTCGACATCAACGCGGACCTCGGGTTCGCCACCTTCCCGGCGGAGTCGACCGAATCCCGATCGCTCAAGGAGTCCTACAGCACCCCCGAGTTCGTGCAGTACATCGAGGACGTCCTGTCCACCCGCGACCCGCGGGACCCGATCCCGCCGGTCCCCCTGGAGGAGGCCGAGCTCGAGAAGGCCTCGCTCATGTCGACACCTCTGAAGGACACCGTCGACACAGCGACGCTCCAGTTCATCATGGGGGAGCGCGACCTGGACGAATGGGACGACTTCGTCGCCGAGCTCGAGGCCGCGGGCATGTCCCGCTACATGGAGCTCATCAACACCGCGCGCTCCCGCTTCGCCG
>NZ_BAABDO010000306.1:0-506 GCF_039539665.1 Actinomadura keratinilytica | reverse complement strand
CCGGCACCGATCTCCTCGATTCGCTCAGCAGACTCATGCAGCCCGTCACGTGAAATCGTTGTATTCGTAGCAATAATTCCGTCGAGTCCAAGCTTCACGGCGAGCGATACGATTCCATCGATCTGCTCATCGTCCATATCCGGCGCAATTTTTACAAGCAGCGGCGTGTCACCTGCTGCCTCCTTGACACCTTTGAGCAAGGGTTCGAGCAGAGTCAATTCTTGGAGGCCGCGTAGCCCCGGAGTATTCGGGGAACTCACATTCACCGCAAGATAATCAGAAATTGGAGCTAAGCGCTCGGCACTCCATATGTAGTCAGCCGCTGCATCTTCAACTTCTGTGACTCGACTCTTACCGATATTCGAGCCAATGATCGGCCTGTCGCGCTTCAATCGTGCGCGTTCGATGCGAGGTACTGCTGCAGCGGATCCTTGGTTGTTAAACCCCATCCGATTTACAAGTCCGCGATCTGCAATGAGACGAAAGCTACGCGGCTTTTCGTTTCC
>NZ_BAABDO010000305.1:0-511 GCF_039539665.1 Actinomadura keratinilytica | reverse complement strand
GCCGCGAACTCGGAAGAGATGCGGCGGGAGCTGCTCGAGCCACTCCGCGATTGCCTGCGCCGTCCCCACATACGTCAGGGGGTAACCGCTCCAGTTCGTCTGCTCGAGGATGCCGCCCTCGACCAGAGCATCGAGCCCCCGGACATCCAAGAGCGTGCCGATCGGAGGCAGCCGCTCCCCCGTCTCCGGGTCCGTCGTGTACCCCGTGAATGCCAGCATGGACACCGTCCTTCCGCGACAGATACCTCCAGCATGCAGTACCACTCGGCAGCGGGGCTCCAGCGGATCGGCGCAGTTGATCTGGCTTGCCTGCTGGGTGGACCGGAAGGATGTGTATAGGGCGTTCCCTGCTTTGCAGGGAGCGACACGCCGCCTGGTTCTGTTCCAGGAACGTTGGTCTCCGTGTAACGTGATCCGCATGGCACAGAAGCGAAGTGGAGGTCGTCCGAGCAAGGGCGACCGTGCGGATATCAAGACCCGCATCCCGACCACCAGCCGCGACAAGCTGTAC
>NZ_BAABDO010000304.1:0-515 GCF_039539665.1 Actinomadura keratinilytica | reverse complement strand
CGCCCACGTTCTTCGGCGCCTACGGCGAGTGGATGCAAACCCCTCCGCCCTCGTGGGACGACGTGCGGTGGCTGCGCGAGCAGTGGGACGGGCCGTTCATGCTCAAGGGCGTCTGCCGGGTGGACGACGCCCGGCGCGCGGTCGACGCGGGGGTCACCGCGATCTCGGTGTCCAACCACGGCGGCAACAACCTGGACGGCACGCCCGCGCCGATCCGGGTGCTGCCCGCCGTGGCGGACGCGGTCGGCGACCAGGTGGAGGTGCTGTTGGACGGCGGCGTGCGGCGCGGCGGCGACGTGGTGAAGGCGCTGGCGCTGGGCGCCCGCGCCGTCATGATCGGCCGCGCGTACCTGTGGGGGCTGGCCGCGGGCGGGCAGGCGGGTGTGGAGAACGTGCTGGACATCCTGCGCGGCGGCATCGACTCGGCGCTGCTCGGCCTGGGCCGCTCGTCAGTCCACGAGCTGACCCGCGACGACGTGGTGATCCCCGACGGCTTCACCCGCCCCCTCGGCGCC
>NZ_BAABDO010000303.1:238-523 GCF_039539665.1 Actinomadura keratinilytica | reverse complement strand
GCCGGCGGCGTGCCCCAGGAGCTGCCGGTGGTCTCCCTCGGTGAGACCAATGTGCGCCCCACCGCGATGCTCTGGCGGAACATGGCCGCGATGAGCACCGAGGAGATGCTGCGTGCCAACCCTGTCGACGGCGTGGTGCTGCTGGGCGGCTGCGACAAGACCATCCCCTCCCTGCTCATGGCGGCCGCCAGCGTCGACATCCCCGCGGTGGTGGTGCCCGGTGGGCCCATGCTCAACGGCACCTTCCGCGGCGCCCCGCTGGGCTGCGGCACGGGGGTGTGGAAG
>NZ_BAABDO010000303.1:0-228 GCF_039539665.1 Actinomadura keratinilytica | reverse complement strand
GCGCCGGGACGCTCTCGCAGGAGGACTTCACCCGCTCGGAGTCCGCGATGATCCGCAGCGCCGGGCACTGCAACACCATGGGCACCGCCTCCACGATGGCGCTGGTCGCCGAGGCGCTCGGCACCATCGTGCCCGGCATCGCCGGGACTCCTGCCTCCGACGCCCGCCTCAGCGAGGCCGCCCAGCTCACCGGGCGCCTGGCCGTCGATCTGGTGAAGGACGGCCGCA
>NZ_BAABDO010000302.1:0-539 GCF_039539665.1 Actinomadura keratinilytica | reverse complement strand
GTGGCGATCCAGAATCCCGAGTCGTTGATGTGCGAGAGCGACACCGAGCCCAGTCCGATGGCCAGGATGATCAGCGCGGTCTGGAGGCTCGTGAAGTCGCCCGTCGCGACGGTGCCCTGGACGATCCCGGCAGCGGAGAGGGTGGCGACGGTCCCGGACCCCTGGGCGACCTTGAAGGCCAGGGCGAGCAGGAAGGCCAGCAGCAGGATCGGCACGCCGGCGTCCAGCAGCAGACCCGAGACGGCATCGCCCACCCCGGTCTCGGTGAGCACTTCGGCGAACACGCCGCCGGCACCGGTGACCAGGATGACGATCGCGGCGGGACCGAGAGCGCCGTCCATGACCTCGCTGATCTGCTGACGCCCCCAGCCGTACATGGTGCCCAGCAGGTACATGGCGGCGAGGGTCGCGACCAGGAGGGCGAGGGCGGGGGCCCCGATGAACGACAGCACGCTCGCGGCCGTGGAGCCCTCGACGGTCACGAGGGTGCCGACCGTGCCGCAGGCGATCATCACGATGGGCAGCAGGATGAGCGCGAC
>NZ_BAABDO010000301.1:0-550 GCF_039539665.1 Actinomadura keratinilytica | reverse complement strand
CGGCGGTGGTGTGTAGGGCTTGGTCGTAGTGGTGGCGGAAGTCGTCGGCGTCGGGTCGGTTGGCGGCGGCTTCTCGGAGGGGGCGGAGGGTGTTGAGGGCGAGGCCTGACGTGACGCCGGAGTAGGCGGGGAGTGCTGCCTTGCCTGTGTTGAGGGCTTCTTTCACGTCGCCGGCCTGGAGCAGGGTGGCGGCGACGCGGGCGCGGATTGTGGTCTTGTCTCGGGGCGTGCGTGTCGGGTCGTCGAGCACTGACTGGTACAGGTTCAGTGCCTGGTCGATGTTGGTGCCGTGGATGCGGGCGAGCAACTGGTAACCGCTGGCCTCGATGGAGTTGATCTCGGAGGGGAGAACGAAGTCCGTCCAGGCCGGGTCGGTGGGGTGGGGGCCTCGGTCCAGTTCGCGGCGGGCGGTGTCGATGGCCTGCCGGAACGCCAGGTCGTCACCGAGTGCGGCGTGCGGGAGCGCCTGGCGGAGGGCGATCAACGCGTGCAGCCGTGGGGAGGGGAGGTGCTGGGCGGCGGATGCGGCTCGGGACGTCAACCGTAGGGC
>NZ_BAABDO010000300.1:0-563 GCF_039539665.1 Actinomadura keratinilytica | reverse complement strand
GCCGCGCGCCGGCGCGCCCCGCCCGGCCGCCGCGGCGCTGCCGGCCGCCGCCGCGCACGTCCGCGAACGCTACGCCGGCAGACTGGCCGAGCTGGTCGCGGTCGACAGCGGCAGCGCCGACGTGGCGGGCGTCAACCGGGTCGCCGGGCTGGTCGCCGGGTACGCCCGCGACGCGGGGATGCGGCTGGAGCCGTTCCGGCTGGACGACGGCCGGCGCGCCCTCGCCGCCCGCCGCCGCGGCGCCGGACACCGCAAGATCCTGCTGACCGGCCACATGGACACCGTCTTCCCCGCCGGCACGGCGGCGGCGCGGCTGCCGCGCGTCCACGGCGACCGCGCCGTGCGCCCCGGCGTGTGCGCCGGCAAGGGCGGCCTGCTGGCGGGCCTGGCCGCCGTCGAGGCGCTGGTGCTGCTGGGCGCCGAGCGCTACGGCGAGGTGGCGCTGGTGTGCGCGCCGGACGAGGAGGCCGGCTCCCCGCTGAGCCGGATGCTGCTGCGGCGCGAGGCCCACGGCGCGGCGGCGGCGCTCGGCCTGCGGGGCGCCCGCCCGGACGGCGCCGTGG
>NZ_BAABDO010000299.1:0-564 GCF_039539665.1 Actinomadura keratinilytica | reverse complement strand
CAGACGAAGGCGTCCCGTCGCAGGCCGTCGAGCAGGAGCGCGTCCATCCCTGACCTCGCCAACGCCATACGCAGGGTGAAGACGTTCCCGCCGCGGATCCAGAGGAAGTCCGGCCGACCCACGGCGGCCTCGATCGAGGAGGGGTCGTGCTCGCGCAGGTCCAGGTCCACCGCCTCGAGGCCGAGCTCCGCCAGGGAGGCGATCTGGCGCTGGGTATCGGCGGTGCGGCGCTCCTGATCCCCGCCGTCCAGGGCATTGGCGATCACCCATCCGCGCCGCTCGCCGCGCACCATGGACACGAGCAGGTCGGGGCGGTCCCCGAGCTGGTACGACGACAGGTACAGCCTCATGGGAGAGACGATCGCACACCCGCGCGAGGCGACAGCGCCAGCGCTCCGGCGACCAGCACCGCGAGCAGCATGACGGCGCTGTGGGCATACTTCGCCGCCGCGGAGACGTCACCGATCAGCGGGAAGTACGTGAAGGCCATCAGACCGCGTGCGAGCAGGAAGCCCAGCCCGACGGCCGCTGTCTGGCTGATGCCCCACCGCCTCCTGCGCACAG
>NZ_BAABDO010000298.1:0-566 GCF_039539665.1 Actinomadura keratinilytica | reverse complement strand
ATCGCCCACGCGCACCGGCGAGGACGCCTCCAGGCTCGCCTCGTCGGCCGAATCAGCCGGCGTGACCTCGAGCGTGTCGGTCGCCTCGTTGCCGTCAGGATCCGTCGCGGTGATGGTGAACCCATCGCCCGGCGTCGCATCCTCGGGGACCGGGAGCACCGTGCCCTCGGGGAAGGCACCGTTCTCATCGGTCGTGACGGTGACCGGATCGCCGACGGCATTGCCGTCCGGATCAGTCAGCTGCACCGACACGTCCGTGCCCGGAGCCCAGCCTGCCGATTCCAGGGTGGACTCGCCACCGGCCGGAGTCGGCGACGAAGCATCCAGCGAGAACAGCTCGGCATCGGCCGCGACGATCTCGATGGTGTCGGTCGCCTCGTTGCCCTCGGAATCGACCGCGGTGATGGTGTAGCCATCGCGCGGCGTCGCATCCTCGGGAACCGGGAGCGAAGTGCCCTCGGGGAAGGCACCGTTCTCATCGGTGGTGACGGTGACCGGATCACCGACGGGATCGCCCTCGGCATCGGCCAACTGCACCGACACGTCCGTGTCCGGAGCCCAGCCCT
>NZ_BAABDO010000297.1:0-571 GCF_039539665.1 Actinomadura keratinilytica | reverse complement strand
TACTCTGTCGCTCGTGGTGATGGTCGAGCGGCTGGTTCCAGACGAGTTGTGGGAGCTGTTCCAGCGGGTGGTGCCACCTGCCCCGACTCGGCCCCAGGGCGGCGGCCGGCGCCGGTACGGCGACCGTGAGGTGCTGGCCGCGATCATCTTCGTGGCCACCACCGGCTGCACCTGGCGGCAGCTGCCGCCGGTGTTCGGCCCGTCCGGGCCCACGGCGCACCGCCGCTTCACCGAGTGGACCAAGGCGCGGGTGTGGCCCAGGCTGCACCGGCTGATCCTGGACGAACTGGGCTCGCGTGGAGAGCTGGACTGGTCGCGGTGCGCGATCGACTCGGTCAGCATGCGGGCGCTCAAAGGGGGGAGCTGACAGGCCCGAATCCTGTCGACCGCGGCAAGAACGGGTCGAAGATCCACTTGATCGCCGAAAGGTCCGGTCTGCCGATCAGTGTCGCGATCTCCCCGGCCAACCTGCACGACAGCCAGGCCCTGCAGCCCCTCGTCCGCGGCATCCCGCCGATCCGCTCGCGCCGCGGGCCCCGCCGGCGCCGCCCGGCCAAGCTCCACGGCGACA
>NZ_BAABDO010000296.1:0-580 GCF_039539665.1 Actinomadura keratinilytica | reverse complement strand
GCGTCGCTGGGTGCGGACGGGCTGGCGGTCGTCCGCACGGCGGACGGTCTGCAGGTCACCGATGAGGGCGTGCCCGGGGCGACGGACACGATCACGTGCAAACCGCGGCCGGAGGACGGCGGCCGGTTGTGGTTCTGGACGGGCCGCGGCGAGCCGCTCGCCGAAACCGGCCATCTGCCGGACGCGGTCCTGTACGTGCGGGTGCACCTGCGCCGGTGCGCCGACCAGGGGGCCGGGCGGTGACCGCGCCCCCGGGCCCGGTGCACGGGGACACCGCCGCCGTCACCGCCTACCTGCAGCGGCGGTACCGCGTACCGGTGTGGTGGGACGGCCGCGCCGCGATGTGGATGGCGATGGTGCTGCGCCCGACCGCTCACCCGGCCGGTGACGAAGCGGTCGCCGCGGCCACCCCCGCCGAACTGGAGCGGCGCCTGGCCACCGCCGGAGTCCGACCCGTCCCCCAACCGCACCAGAACCCCAAGCCCAAGTCCGCGCGGCGCCCGGCGGTCCCGTCCCGGCCGGTGCTGCGCCCGGTGCACGGACGGCACGCAGCGCCCCGACCGCCCTGGTGGCGACGCCT
>NZ_BAABDO010000295.1:0-591 GCF_039539665.1 Actinomadura keratinilytica | reverse complement strand
CTCGGCGCTGCGCGCCGCACCGCGGGCGGCGTGCTGCGCGTCCGCCGGCGCGGTGCCGCGCGGCAGCAGGAGGCACAGCAGCGCGGCGCCCAGTTCGACGGCGGCGACCTGCGGGTACGGGGCCAGCGCCTGGCGCCAGTCGACGGCGCCGGTGTCGGGGTCGGGACGCGGCGCGTCGTGCAGCGCCATCGGCATGGCGGCCAGCAGCGCCCCCGCCAGCGTGCCCGCCCACAGCGCGGCCAGCGGGGCGCGGCGGCGTCCCGGCGCCGGTTCCAGCGTCAGCGCGAGGGTGGCGGGCAGGGCGATGCCCGCGCCGAGGCCCTGCGCCGCCCGGGCCGCGGCGACGAACGGGACCGAGCCGGCGTACCGGACGGCGACCAGCCCGCCCAGCAGGCACAGCAGGCCGACCGCCAGCACGTGCCGGGCGGGCAGGCGGCGGACTGCCACGGCGGCCGGCGGCACGGCGACCAGCAGGGCGGGCAGCGCGGCGGCGGTGCCGCGCACCAGGTCGGCGGCCCCGGCGTCGGCCAGCCGCACGTCGTCGAAGTCGGAGGCCAAGGTCTTAGGAAGACAACATCACTCACCACAACT
>NZ_BAABDO010000294.1:0-593 GCF_039539665.1 Actinomadura keratinilytica | reverse complement strand
CGGTCCATGATCGCGTCGGCGTGGACTCCGGAGCCGAGGCGTTGGTGCCAGTCCTTCTTCGCGTACTGGGTGCAGAACACGGTCGAGGCGTTGTCGTAGCGGTGTTCGAGGAGCTCCAGCAGCATGTAGCGCATGTCCGCGTCAGGGTGGTCCAGGAGCCACTCGTCGATCACCAGCAGGCTGAACGCTGCGTATTTCCGCAGGAACTTGTTCTTCCCCTGGGGCTTGTCGCGGGCCAGGGCCCAGGCCTCGGCGAGGTCGGGCATCCGGATGTAGTGGGCACGGATTCGGTGCTGGCAAGCCTGTTTGGCCAATGCGCATCCCAGATACGACTTCCCCGAGCCGGTGAAGCCCTGGAAGACGACGTTCTGCTGGCGGGCGATGAATGAGCACGTCGCGAGCTGGGTGATCACGTTGCGGTCCAGGCCGCGCTGCTCGATCAGGTCGAGCCGGCGGAGGTCAGCACCGGGGTAACGCAGTCTGGCCCGGCGGATCAGTCCTTCGACCTTCGCGTGGGTGAACATCGAGTGGGCCTCGTCGACGGCGAGCTGGAGACGGTCTTCGAACCCCATCCCCAGCACGAGGTTCTCATC
>NZ_BAABDO010000293.1:0-614 GCF_039539665.1 Actinomadura keratinilytica | reverse complement strand
GATCTCCTCGAAGGTCGAAGAAAGTCCCTCACCGCGATGGCGCACGTCTGGCACGACCGGCGTCCCGATCTGTACTCGGAGAATCAGTAGCCGGAGGTCACGGGGATTTCGGGCGATCTGGGCTGATCGCATCGAGGAGGCTGCGGAAGGCGCCGTCGGCGACCGGGTCACCTCGTCCGGTGCGGCGGGTCACGGGCAACACTCGGCAAGAGGACGCGTCGAGGGCCGAGCCGCATCACACTGTTCCTTTAAACTTTGAGAATATGCCGACCGCAGACTGCGGTCGGCCGTTCTGTGTTACGAGGAGGTAACCCGTGGGTACACGCCCATCTCGCCGCTCACCCGGCGGGCACCGAGCGAGTCGCCGTGATCTGCTGCTCGGCCTGCCGGCCCTGGGGCTCGGCGCCTTCGCGCTGGGCGGCTGCGCGCAGGCCGGGGCGACGACGGACGTGGAGAACGTCCTGTCGATCTCGCTGAACCAGACCGAGTCCCATCCCAGCTTCTCGGCGCTGTCCTTCTTCGGGGAGCAGCTGGCCGAGGCGACCGAGGGGCGGTGGGGTGCCCGCGTGTACGCCAACGAATCCCTCGGCGCCCAGCAGGAGGTCGTCCAGCTG
>NZ_BAABDO010000292.1:0-624 GCF_039539665.1 Actinomadura keratinilytica | reverse complement strand
TCGATCTCCTCCCACAGGCGGCGCGGCCCGTGCTGGAGCACCCGGTGCACGGTGGTGCCCTCGGTGACCTGCACGCACGCCCAGGACTGGTCGGCGAAGGCCCAGAAGGCGAAGTCGTCGGTGCCGTCGTCGGCGTCGACGAACCTTCGGGCCACCTCGGGCAGCCGCAGCCCGACCGCGAACGAGGCGTCGTAGTCGTCCCAGGCGACCGCGTCGGGGTGCAGAGTCGTGGACGATTCGTCGGCGCCGGTCAGGTCGGCCGGCGGTTCGGGGCGGGGGGTGCGCTGCGCGCGCAGCCACATGAACGCCACCGTGTTGTCGACGAACCGGCCGTGCGCGGTGCCGTGCTCGTCGACCGTCAGCAGGACCAGCGCGCCCTCGTCGAACGCCGTGGCCCAGGGGGTGAGGATGAGCCCGCCCGGCCGGGTCTGCTCCACCCACGCATACGGGACGTGCTGGACGGCCGCGGTGGCGATGACCCGGTCGTACGGCGCACCCGGCGGGTAACCGTCGGCGCCGTCACCGGTCACCACCGTGGGCGACACCCCCGCCTCCGCGAGCGTCTTGCGGGCCCGGTCGGCGATGGCGGCGTCGATCTCGACGGTGGTGACGTTCTGCCCGCCG
>NZ_BAABDO010000291.1:0-634 GCF_039539665.1 Actinomadura keratinilytica | reverse complement strand
CGCCGAGGGCGGCGCGGGCGCGTGCGGCGACGCGGGTGGCCTTGAGGGAGTCGCCGCCCAGGTCGAAGAAGTCGTCGTCGATGCCGACCCGTTCCACGCCGAGCACGTCGGCGACGATGCCGCACAGGATCTCCTCGCGGGCGTCGCGCGGGGCGCGGCTTTCGGGGGACGCGGCGAGGTCGGGGGCGGGCAGCGCGGCCCGGTCCAGCTTGCCGTTCGGGGTCAGCGGCAGCTCATCCAGCACGACCACGGCCGAGGGGACCATGTAGTCGGGCAGCGTCTCACCGGCGAACGCCCGCAGCGCCGCGGGCTCGGCGGTCCGTCCCGGGGCGGGGACGACGTAGGCGACCAGGGTCGTGTCCCCGGCGGCGTCGGTGCGGGCGACGACCACGCTCTGCGCCACGTCCGGGTGGCCGGTGAGGACGGCCTCGACCTCTCCGGGTTCGATGCGGAACCCGCGCACCTTCACCTGGTGGTCGGCCCGGCCGAGGTATTCGATGTCGCCCGTGCGGGCCCAGCGCACCAGGTCGCCGGTGCGGTACATGCGCTCGCCCGGCGGGCCGAACGGGCAGGCGACGAACCGCTCGGCGGTCAGCGCCGGGCGGCCCAGGTAGCCGCGGGCCAGGCCGTCGCC
>NZ_BAABDO010000290.1:0-693 GCF_039539665.1 Actinomadura keratinilytica | reverse complement strand
GAACCGCCGCTGCGCGCCCACCTGTTCCGCCTCGCCCCCGACGAGCACGTGGCGCTGCTGGTGCTGCACCACATCGCCGGTGACGGCTGGTCGTTGGCGCCGCTGGCGCGTGATGTGATCGCGGCTTATGCGGCGCGGGCGGAGGGGCGTGCGCCGGGGTGGGCCGAGCTGCCGGTGCAGTATGCGGATTACGCGTTGTGGCAGCGGGAGCTGTTCGGTTCGGAGGACGATCCGGACAGTCTGATCTCGCGGCAGATCGCGTTCTGGCGTGAGGCGTTGGCGGGCGCTCCGGAGGAGCTGGCGCTGCCGACCGATCGGCCGCGTCCGGCGGAGGCGTCCTACCGCGGCGGCACGATCCCCTTCCGGCTCGACTCCGACCTGCACGCCGGGCTGGTGGCCCTGGCCCGTCAGAGCGGCGCCAGCCTCTTCATGGTGACGCAGGCCGCCTTCGCCGCGCTGCTGACGCGGCTGGGTGCCGGGACCGACATCCCGATCGGGTCGCCTGTGGCGGGGCGGACGGACGACGCGTTGGACGACCTGGTCGGCATGTTCGTCAACATGCTCGTCTTCCGGACGGACACGTCGGGTGATCCGTCGTTCCGCGAGCTGGTGGCGCGGGTGCGGGAGACGGACCTGGCCGCTTACGCGCACCAGGACGTGCCGTTCGAGCGCCTGGTGGAGGTGCTCAACCCG
>NZ_BAABDO010000289.1:0-721 GCF_039539665.1 Actinomadura keratinilytica | reverse complement strand
GCCCGACCGGTACGGCAACTGGAAGACCGTGTACGAGCGGTACCGGCGGTGGGCCGCCGACGGCACCTTCGACCGCATCCTGACCCACGTGCAGGTCCACGACGACTCGGTCGGCCGCATCGACTGGACCGTCAGTGTCGATTCGACCACCGTGCGGGCGCACCAGCACGCCGCCGGCGCCCGCAAAAAGGGGGATCGGAGGGGACGAACCGGGCATCCGGGCAGGCGCTCGGGCGGTCACGGGGCGGCCTGACCACCAAGATCCACCTGGCGGTCGACGGGCGGGGCCTGCCGTTGTCGGTCGTGCTCACACCCGGCAACGTCAACGACTGCACCGCTTTCCCCAAGGTGCTGTCGCAGATCGCGGTGCCGCGCAGTGGTCCGGGGCGTCCGCGGTGCCGGCCTGATCGGGTGATCGCCGACAAGGCCTACAGCTCGGCGGCGATCCGCCGGTCGCTGCGGCGCCGTGGGATCGCCGCGACCATTCCCGAACGCGCCGACCAGCAGGCCGGGCGGACCCGCCGCGGCTCGCGTGGCGGACGCCCGCCGGCGTTCGATCCGGTCGTCCACCGGCGCCGCAACGTGGTCGAACGTTGCATCAACCGGCTCAAGCAATGGCGTGGGATCGCCACCCGGTTCGACAAACTCGCCCGCAACTTCCGGGCGGCGATCGTGCTGGTCACCGCCTTGTTCTGGATCAACGCATGATCCACCGGACACG
>NZ_BAABDO010000288.1:0-747 GCF_039539665.1 Actinomadura keratinilytica | reverse complement strand
CGACGCTGCCCGAGGGGGCGCCGCGCGTCGAACTGGACGCGTTGGACCTGGCTGACTACTCCGACGCCGACGTCACCGACGCCGACCGGATGCGCCCCCTGCGCCCGGACCACGCCGCGTACGTCATCTACACCTCCGGGTCCACCGGCCGCCCCAAGGGCGTCGTCATCTCGCACGCCGCCCTGGCCGACTTCTGCGCGGGCGGCACGGCGTTCTACGGCGCCGACCGGCTGCGCCGCGTGCTGTTCTCCACGTCGCTGAACTTCGACGTGTCGGTGTTCGAGTGGCTCGTCCCGCTCACCGTCGGCGGCCACGTGGAGGTGGTGCGCGACCTGCTGGAGGTCGCCGAACGCGGCGGCTGGGAAGGCACGCTGGTCAGCGGCGTCCCCTCCGTCCTGGCGGTGCTGCTGGCCCGCGACGGACTGCGGCTGCACGTCGACGACCTGGCGTTCGGCGGCGAGGCGCTGCCCGCGCGGCTGCTGCGGGACGCCCGTGAACGCGTCCCCGGCGCGCGCCTGTCCAACATCTACGGGCCCACCGAGGCGACCGTGTTCGTCACCGGCTGGTTCGACGACGGCAACGCCGAGGGCACGGCGCCCATCGGCCGCCCCATGGCCAACACCCGCGCCTACGTGCTGGACGCGGCGCTGCGTCCCGTGCCGGTGGGCGTGCCCGGCGAACTGTACATCGCCGGCGACGGCCTGGCCCGCGGCTACCTGGGCCGCCCGGCGCTGACCGCCGAGCGGT
>NZ_BAABDO010000287.1:0-753 GCF_039539665.1 Actinomadura keratinilytica | reverse complement strand
CCGCCTGGGCCAGGATCGAGCCGCTGCTGCCGGTCAACACCGGCCCCGGCGGCCGGTGGCGGGACCACCGGCAGGTGATCAACGGGATCCTGTGGAAGATCCGCACCGGCGCCGACTGGCGCGACATCCCCGAACGGTACGGACCCTGGCAGACCCTCTACCAGCGGTTCCGCCGCTGGAGCACGGACGGGACCTGGGACCGGCTGCTCGCCCGCGTCCAGACCCACGACGACGCGATCGGCGCGGTGGACTGGTCGGCGGTCTGCGTGGACTCCACCATCGTGCGCGCCCACCAGTACGCCGCCGGGGCCCGCAAAAAGGGGAGCGCCCGGGGACGAAACCGGCATGCCAGGAGGCCGGGCAGGCGCTCGGGCGGTCCCGCGGCGGACTGACCACCAGGATCCACCTGGCCTGCGACGGGCGCGGCCTGCCGCTCGCGTTCACGGTGACCGCCGGCGACGTCAACGACTGCACCCGCCTGATCGACGTGGTCGAGGCCATCCGGATCGCGCGCACCGGCCCGGGCCGCCCGCGGGTGCGGCCAGGGCACCTGATCGCCGACAAGGGCTGCTCCACGGGCATCATCCGCGCTTATCTGAGGCGGCGGCGCATCCCGCACACCATCCCCGAACGCGCCGATCAGCTTGCCGCGCGGGCCCGGCGCGGGCACCGCCGCTGCGGGTTCGACCGCGACCGCTACCGGCGCCGCAACGTGATCGAACGCTGCTTCAACCGGCTCAAACGCTTCCGCGG
>NZ_BAABDO010000286.1:0-797 GCF_039539665.1 Actinomadura keratinilytica | reverse complement strand
GCGGCCTCGATCTCGCCCAGCTCGATCCGGAACCCCCGAACCTTCACCTGATCGTCGGCCCGACCGAGATACTCCACCTCACCATCCCGGGTCCAACGAGCCAGGTCACCGGTCCGGTACATCCGCTCCCCCGAGCCGAACGGGCACGCCACGAACCGCTCCGCCGTCAACCCTGCGCGCTTCAGGTAGCCCCGCGCCAGCTGCACACCCGCCACATACAACTCCCCGGCAACGCCGACCGGGACCGGCTGCAAGGACGAGTCCAACACATAGACGCGGGTGTTCCACACCGGACGGCCGATCGGGATCACCGATGCGCTCTCCTCCGGCGGGCAGGGCCGGAACGTCACATCCACCGCGGTCTCGGTCGGCCCGTACAGGTTGTGCAGCTCCACCCCCGGCAGACGCCGGTGGAACTCGGCCACCAACTCCGCCGGCAGCACCTCACCGCTGCACACCACCCGCCGCAGCCCACCGCACCGGCCCGGGGCGACCTCGGGCAGGAAGGCACCCAGCATCGACGGCACGAAATGCACCGTCGTGATCTGCTCGCGTTCGATCGCCTCGACCAGATAGGCGGGGTCCTGGTGGCCGCCGGGACGGGCCATCACCAAACCCGCACCGGTGATCAGCGGCCAGAAGAACTCCCACACCGACACATCGAACCCCGCCGGAGTCTTCTGCAAGACCCGATCCGAACCGCCCAACCCGTACCGGTCCTGCATCCACAGCAGACGGTTCACGATCGCCCCGTGCGAGACCGCCACACCCTTCGGACGACCCGTCGAACCCGACGT
>NZ_BAABDO010000285.1:0-802 GCF_039539665.1 Actinomadura keratinilytica | reverse complement strand
GGGTCGGCCTCCCCGGCGGCCTCCTCGCGCAGCCGCACCACCGTCACCAGCCGCTGGCCCGCCTCGGCGGCCAGCAGCGCGGCCTGCTCGTCCGGCCCGTCCGCGGCGGCCCCGGCGGCGCCCCCCGCCAGCTGGGCGGCGGCGTGCACCGCGCCCGCGTCCAGCAGCGCCCGCGCCCGGCCCGCCGGCCCGCCGCCTGGGCCGCTCTCGCGCACCACCGCGAACACCAGCCGCCGCGCGTCCCCCGGGTCCACCCCCAGGTCCTCGATCGCGAACCGCAGCAGCGCCCGCTCGGACGCGCGCTGCCGCAGCCGCTCGCGCAGCCGGTCCGCCACGTCGTACAGCACCAGCTCGTCGAGGTCGGCGCCGGACCGCAGCGCCGCCGCGACCGTGTCGGCGTGCACGGTGCTGGAGTCGCGGCCGCGCCGCGCCCACCGCGCCGCCACCGCCGCCACGGCCTCCTCGTCCAGCCGCAGCGCGCCGCCCCGCGACGCCGGCGCCGAGAACCCGCCCAGCACCCGCATCGGACCGGCCAGGTTCCCGCCGAACACGAAGTCGGCCAGATGGCGGCGGCCCAGCACGTCCAGCGACTCGCGCACCTTGCGGTAGGCCGCGTACGGCGCCGCGGTCGGCAGCGGGTCGGGCTCGCGGACCTCGATGCGGTCGTCGCGGGCCTGCGCGGCCAGCTCGTCGCGCGGCACCCCGCAGGTGCGGGCGATGCTCTCCAGCTCGGCGGGCGTCACCATGCGCGGCGCGGCCGCCTCGGCGGCCAGCCGGGCCCGCACCTGCGGCCGGCGCCGCC
>NZ_BAABDO010000284.1:0-821 GCF_039539665.1 Actinomadura keratinilytica | reverse complement strand
GGCCCGCCGGGCGGGGCTGGTGTTCACCGCACGCCAGGTCTTCGAGCACCGCTCCCCGGCAGGCGTGGCGGCCGTCGCCACCCCCGTTGAAGACGAGGGCGCGGCCGACGAGGTCGAGGCGACCGGGCGGGTGCCGCTGCTTCCGGTGATGCGGGAGGCGGTCGAACGGTCGAGCGGTGCGGCGTTCTACCAGTCGATGCTGCTTTCGGTTCCGGCCGGGCTCGACTTCGACCGTCTCGCCCGTGCGGTCGGGGCCGTCCTGGACCGCCATGACATGCTGCGCGCCCGCCTCGACGGCACCGAGCTCGTCATCCCGGAACGCGAGCAGTCGAAGAACCCGCCGCTGCTGCGGGTGTCGGCCGCCGAGCCGCTGAGCGAGCAGCTCCGCGCCGCCGAATCCCGGCTCGACCCGGCGGGCGGGGTGATGACCCAGCTCGTCTGGTTCGACGCGGGCCCCGACACCGAAGGCAAGCTCCTCTGGCTCATCCACCACCTCGTGGTGGACGCGGTGTCCTGGCGGATCCTGCTGCCCGACCTCGCCGGTGCCTACGACGCGCCGGACGGCGGACTCGAACCCGTGCCGGTTCCGTTCAGGCGCTGGGCCCTCGAACTCCAAGCCCAGGCGACCGGCGCCCGACGCGTCGCCGAACTACCGGCCTGGAAGGCGATGCTGGAAGGCCCCGACCCGCGGCTCGGCAAGCGCCCGCTGGACCCGGCCCGCGACGTGGTGGCACGGATGCGGCGGTTCGACGTGTCGGTCTCCGCGGAGGTGACCGAGGCGTTGCTGACCCGGGTTCCGGCGGCGTTCCACGCGGGAGTGG
>NZ_BAABDO010000283.1:0-828 GCF_039539665.1 Actinomadura keratinilytica | reverse complement strand
GGCCAGGCCGGCGGCGTAGGCGGCGCCGAGCGCGGTGGTCTCGGCGACGACGGGCCGCGACACCGGGACGCCGAGGATGTCGGCCTGCAGCTGCATGCACAGCTCGTTGGCGGTGACGCCGCCGTCCACGCGCAGCACCTCCAGGGCGACGCCGGAGTCCTGGCGCATGGCCTCGACCACGTCGCGGGACTGGTAGCAGATGGACTCCAGGGTGGCGCGGGCCAGGTGGGCGTTGGTGTTGTAGCGGGACAGGCCGACGATGGCGCCGCGGGCGTCGCTGCGCCAGTAGGGGGCGAACAGCCCGGAGAAGGCGGGCACGAAGTACACGCCGCCGTTGTCGTCGACCTGGCGGGCCAGCGCCTCGCTCTGCGCGGCGCCGGAGATGATGCCGAGCTGGTCGCGCAGCCACTGCACGGCCGACCCGGTGACGGCGATCGACCCCTCCAGCGCGTAGACGGGCTCGGCGTCGCCGAACTTGTAGCAGACGGTGGTCAGCAGGCCGTGCTCGGAGCGCACCAGCTCCTCGCCGGTGTTGAGCAGCAGGAAGTTGCCGGTGCCGTAGGTGTTCTTGGCCTGGCCGGGTTCGAAGCAGACCTGCCCGACGGTGGCGGCCTGCTGGTCGCCCAGCGCGGCGGTCAGCAGGACCTCGCCGCCGAGGGGGCCGTCCGCGCGGGTGGTGCCGTAGCCGCGCGGGTCGGCCGACGGGCGGATCTCCGGCAGCATGGCCCGGGGGATGCCGAAGAACGACAGCAGCTCCTCGTCCCAGTCGAGGGTCTCCAGGTCCATGAGCATGGTGCGGCTGGCGTTGGTGACGTCGGTGACGTGCAC
>NZ_BAABDO010000282.1:0-841 GCF_039539665.1 Actinomadura keratinilytica | reverse complement strand
ACCAGTCGCTCGCCTTGCGATGGGATGTGCCGCATGAGCCTGCGTGACGACATCGAGTCGGTTCTCCGTGGGTGGAACGCGCTGGAGGTCAAGCGCGGAGCGTCCCCCATCATCGATTTCGACTGCCATCCGGGCGGCCCCGAACCGGAACCAGCGCCTGACCGTCTCGCCGTCTACCGGCGGCTCGCCGAGCTGCGCCGGGAGGCCACCGGCCCCTTGGCCGCTCGTCTGGACGCCGACCTGGCCTATCTCGGTGCCCTGCTGGGCGAACGTCCGGTATTGAACGACTACGTTCGGGCCACCCAGGGATGCGACGCCGCCGGGTGGCCCGACGAGTACATCGCCGAACGCTTCGAGCAGGCCCGTGCCGCTTCGGCCGACCTGGGCATCGCCTGGGGGCCTGGCACCGACCGCGAACTCCGCCGGGCCGAGGGGCCGCTGGACATCGGCGACGCCCCGGACGCCATCCGCCAGGCCGCCGACGAGCTGGAACCGGCCATCCGACAGGCGACCGGCAGCACCGCCCCCTACACGCTCGCCATCGAAACCGCCGAGGTCGACGCCTACTGGGCCTACTGGCTGGACGGCGCCGGGCGCAACGTCCGCCTGCGCCTCAACCTTTTCAACGTCGAGTTCACGCGGGTGGGCGCCCGTCAGTTCGCCCTGCACGAGGTCCTCGGCCACGGTCTGCAAAGCGCCGGTTACGCCGCCCGCGCCGCGACCGAAGACGTCCCCTGGGTTCGTCTGCTGTCGATCCATGCCCCGCATCAGGTGCTGCTGGAAGGACTCGCCCAGGCCTGGCCCCTGTTCGTCCTGCCCGACGACAAGGTCCTCATCGCCC
>NZ_BAABDO010000281.1:0-842 GCF_039539665.1 Actinomadura keratinilytica | reverse complement strand
ACTCGTGCTCGAGCACCTCGCAGGCCGACCCCACCGCGATCAGGTCGGTGCCCCGGGTGGAGAGCATGACCTCGACGTGGACCCAGGGCTCGGCCCGCAGCCCCTCCTCGAGCGCGGCGCGGATCGCGTCCATCGTGCGCTCGTGCTGGGCGTAGACGGCCCGCCCGCCGAGCACCACCCGGTCCACGTCGACCAGCCGCACCAGATCCACCACCACCGTCGCCAGCACCTGGGCGGCGTACTCCTCGTCGCCCGCCTCCAGCGCGGCCCGGTGCTCGGCCTGGGCGCAGCCCCGCCGCCCGCAGCTGCACGGGACCCCGCCCAGGCGCACCACGGTGTGCCCGACCTCGCCGGCCTGGGAGTGGGCTCCGCGCACGATCATGCCGCCCAGGCACAGCGCCGCCCCCAGCCCGTCCTCGACGAGCACGAGCGCGGCATCGTCCAGCAGACCGGGCTGCGACCAGGCCTCGCCCACCAGGGCGGCCCGCGAATCATGGTCCAGCAGCACGGGCAGCGACAGCTCCTGGGCCAGGAGTCGACGCAGCGGCGCTCCGCGCCAGGGGTCGGGCTGAGCGCTGCCGCGGTAGACGCCTTCGGACCAGTCCACCGGTCCCGGCATCCCCAGCCCGACGCCCAGCAGCTCGCCCTGACCCACCTGGGCCAGGTCGCGCGCCTGCTCGGTCAGGGTCGCGATCAGCTCGTCGACCGGCTGCAGCCGGCCGATCTCGAGCTCACGGCGTTCGAGGATCTCTCCGGTGAGGTCCACCACCACGCCGTGGACCCGGGCGCGGGTCAGGTGCAGTCCGATCGCGCGTCGCGACGAGGGGACGATGCGATAGAAG
>NZ_BAABDO010000280.1:0-914 GCF_039539665.1 Actinomadura keratinilytica | reverse complement strand
TGAACTGTTTCCATCCTCATTGGGCCTGGTGGTGGAGGGTGAGGATCGCCTGCACGATGGCGGTCAGTCGGTCGGGTGAGCAGCGGGCCTTGCGCAGGATGTGCCAGCTTTTGAGGGTCGCCGCGCCACGCTCGCCCAGGGCGCGGACCTTGGCGTGATGCCGGTTGAACAGCTTCTTGCGTTTGCCCAGCTTGCGGCCCTTGCGCCGCTTGTAGGGAGTGCCGATGGCACCGCCTGCACCGACGTAGCCCTTGTCGGCGTAGCACGCGATCGCCCGGCAGGTCAGGCCGTCGACGATGCCGTGCACGCGGGCCGCGGTCAGGTCGTGGACCGAACCGGGCAATGCGGGTGACGCCCAGATCAGCTCGCCGTGCGGATCGGTGAGGAATTGGATGTTCACGCCGTGCCTGCGATGCTTGGCCGAGTAGTACAGCCGGTCTGCCTCGCCCGTGAGCCGATCGATCGGCGCGAGCGTGCCGTCCAGGATGACGTAGGCCTTACGTGCCGCCATCCGCATTGCTTCGCGCAGGTCGGGTGCCAGGTCGGCCAGCAGGGCGATGACCTCGGTGACGTAGCGGTGGGCGGTGGCCACGCCGATGCCGAACGCGGCGGCCAGGCGCGGGAATGTCTCGTTGCGGCGCAGATGCACCAGGACCAGCAGGGCTTGGCGGCCGGCCGGTAGCACCCGCCACCGTGAGCCGATCGAACGGCGGTGCGCGGCGATGAGATCGGCCACGAAGTTGCGGGCCGCGGGCGACAGATCCAGCGCAGCACGGTAGAACAACACCAGAAGCTCCTGGCAGTGCGGTCGTTTTGGTCGACTCCGCATCTACCAGGAGCTTCGCCTGTTCATGAGCCAAACACCGAGACCGCGACAACCCCGTGACCAGCGTGATCAGGATGGAAAAGGCTCA
>NZ_BAABDO010000279.1:0-937 GCF_039539665.1 Actinomadura keratinilytica | reverse complement strand
TGGACCGCCCCGGCGATCTTGGAGGCTAGATCGTCTGGTTCTCGGCTGCCGAGAGGGCACCCTCCCGGGACCGGTAGAACGCTTCCTCGTATTCCTTCGGAGGTACGTTCCCGCAGTAAGAATGTAGCCTTTCAGAATTGTACCAGGAAACCCATTCCATGGTGGCGATCGTCACGTCCATGACGTCTTTCCAGTTGCCGTGAAAATCGATCAGCTCCTTCTTGTAGAGACTGTTGAGTGATTCGGCCGCGGCGTTGTCGTAGGAGTCGCCCTTGCTGCCGACCGAGCGTGCCGCACCGATCTGGTCCAACCGTTCGGCATAGCGGATCGCGGTGTATTGAATCCCGCGATCGGAATGATGGACCAAGCCGCTGCCGAGCGTGTCTTTCCGCGACCAGATCGCCATCTCCAGCGCGTCCAGCGCCAGCTCGGCGCCCAGGTGTTCGGCGACCTGCCAGCCGACGATCCGCCGGGAGAACAGGTCCTGGACGAACGCGGTGTACACCCAGCCGGCGGCGGTGGCGACGTAGGTGATGTCAGCGACCCACCTGCGGTTGGGGGCGTCGGCGGTGAAGTCGCGTCCCAGCAGGTCACCCGGCTGCCGACCGGCGGGCAGGGTGGTGGCCGGCCGCTTGCGCGCCGCGCACACCCCCGCAATGCCCAGCTCGCGCATCAGCCGCTCCACCGTGCACCGCGCCACACGGATACCCTCCCGGTTCAGCTGCGCCCACACTTTGCGCGCCCCATACACCTTCCGGCCCGGGTTCTCCCACACCCGCAGGATCTCCTTTTTCAGCTGTTCGTCACGGACCGCACGAGCCGACGGACACGACTCCCGCTTCTTGGCCGCCCAATAGGTCGACGGCGCGCATTCCAGCACCCGGCAGATCGGCTCCACACCAAACTGCTCGCGGTGGATATCGATGAACTCGACTAG
>NZ_BAABDO010000278.1:0-946 GCF_039539665.1 Actinomadura keratinilytica | reverse complement strand
GCCCTGCGGGGGATACGGCCCCTGCGGGACGTGCCCGCCCGGCGGGTAGGCGTTGAAGACGCGGTCGATCGACCGGCGCACCTCCCGGTCGAGCAGGGCGCGCGCCAGGCGGCGGTCCTCCATCCGCACGTCGGCCAGCGCCAGCCGCAACCCGTGATGGGCCTCCTCGCACAGGCGGCGCGCCTCACCCACATGCGTACCGGTCGCGACGAGGGGGTTGTAGGCGCCCGACGCCAGATCGTCCGGCAGGTCCTCCACCGCGTCCACCAAGTGCGCGATACGCCCGAAGAACCGACCCGCCTCCGCCAGCGCCCCGGCGTTCCCCTCACGCCCCGCCAACACCGCCGTATGCGCGAACACCGCCGCCACCGCCGTCTCCGTCGGCTCGGTCAACTCCAGCAGCCCTGCACCCCCGGCGGCCTCCAGCACCGGCTGACGCGCCACCGCCTCCCGCAACACCCCCGCATCGAAACCCACCGCCGCCCCGGTACGCGCCCCGGCCCCATCCCACCGATCCGCCAACCGCCCGGCGGCCGCGGCCACCAACCGCCGCGCATACACCCCGTCCCCATCCGCCACATGATCACGGACCCTGCCCGCCGCCAGCAGCAGCGACGCGGCCGCCGCCAACCGCGCACCCTCCGACCGCGCCGACACCACCCGCGCCCCGCGCAACCCCCGCAACGCACACGGCCCGGCCTTACGGCGCGGCGACACCTCCGGACGCTGCGCCTCCACCAGCACCGACACCAGCAACCCGTCATAGTTCGTCACCAGACGCGCCGCCTGCCCGTGCTCACGCCGCAACGTCAGACACAACCCGCACAGATGCGCCAACCAGTCCTCGAACAACCCCCCGCACAGCACATGCCTGCACGGACGCACCACACCGAACATCCTCCGGGCACCCCCCACTCGCCGAACCGCGACAACACACACGGACGCG
>NZ_BAABDO010000277.1:0-975 GCF_039539665.1 Actinomadura keratinilytica | reverse complement strand
GCAGGCGATCCTCACCCTCCACCACCAGGCCCAATGAGGATGGAAACAGTTCAGTCACGTCGGACTCCTCGGGGTTGCCCGCTCTCACTCCGAGTGAGCATGTGCTGCCCGCCGATGACCGTGCTGGCGTTGGCGATTCCGTGATCGGCTTTGGCGACGATGCCTCCCAGGACCGGGGTGCCCTGATCCGGTCGGTCGGTACCGGCAACCGGTGCGGCCTGCTCGGGCAGAAGGATGTATCCGACGCCCCGGTACTCCTTCTCGCACACGCTGACCTGCTGGAACCGGTCTGGCTGCAGCCCCCGGTAGCCGGGTTCGACGATGTCGCGGAACAGCACGTCGGAGACGATGAGTGCCAGGTCCGCGTTCGCGCGGGACGCGAGGGCCTTTCGGAGTTCGGCCGAATCCCGGAGCCTGCACGCCTCCACCGGAGCGCGAGCCGCGTACCCGTTGGCCCCCTCCAGAAGCACGCCGCAGTGCATCGCCATCCTGACCCGGAGCCGGCACTCGTGCCGCCGCGACCGGTTCTGCCTCCGCAGGCTGATAGCCAACTCGCGGGTGAAGTCGGCCACGACGACGGCTTCGTCCACATCTGCAGGCAGCACGGCCAGCTCGGAGTCGCCGCCTTCCTGACGGCACCAGGCATCGCGGTCGAGGCCGACTTGGTCCGCGGCGGTATCGAGAGCTTCGACGAGGCTTTTTTGGATGTCGACCTGCTCCAGCGGGTCGCGTCCGCTGTAGCGATGGACGTCCACGGCCAGGATCAGACGACGCTTTGGGGGTTACCGGGTGCGCCACGGCTGCTCCTCTCTCGCTGGGCTTCCCGATCGAGGGTGCAGCAGGTGCGCGGCGCGTACTCCCTACAAGTAGGGAGTGCGACGCGGCAGCCGTGCGGTACGAAGGAGGGCTGCGGTGTCCAGCACTGAGCCTTTTCCATCCTGATCACGCTGGTCACGGGGTTGTCGCGGTCTCGGT
>NZ_BAABDO010000276.1:0-1003 GCF_039539665.1 Actinomadura keratinilytica | reverse complement strand
ATCTTCACGTCGGGTTCGGCGGGTGTGCCGAAGGGGGTGGCGGTCCGCCATGGCGGTGTGGTGAACCTGGTCGCCGCCCAGTCGCAGGGCTTCGGTGTGGGGTGTGACGCGCGGGTGTTGCAGTTCGCCTCGCTGGGGTTCGACGCGGCGGTCTCCGAAGTGTTCGTCGCGCTGCTGTCGGGCGCGGCCGTGGTCATGGTGGACGTGCCGGGCGGCGATCTCGCAGGAGTCGTCTCCTCGTACGGGGTGACGCATGTGACGGTGCCGCCGTCGGTTCTCGGCGTGGTGGAGGATCTGCCGGATGGGGTGACGGTGGTGGTGGCGGGTGAGGCGTGCCCGCCGTGGTTGGCGCAGCGGTGGTCGGCGGGGCGTCGGTTCATCAACGCTTACGGTCCGACCGAGACGACGGTGTGCGCGACCATGACCGGCCCGCTGAGCGGCGGGGATGTCGTGCCGATCGGTCGTCCTATTGCCAATACCCGGGTGTTCGTGCTGGACGAGTTCCTGCGCCCCGTCCCGCCCGGCGTGACCGGCGAGATGTACGTGGCCGGTGCCGGTGTGGCGCACGGGTATGTCAACCGTGCTGGTTTGACCGCTGGCCGGTTCGTGGCCTGCCCGTTCGGGGCGGGTGAGCGGATGTACCGGACGGGTGACCTGGCCAAATGGACCTGCGATGGCGAGCTGGTGTTCGCCGGGCGCGCCGACGAGCAGGTGAAGATCCGCGGGTTCCGGATCGAGCCGGGTGAGATCGAGAAGGTGCTCGCCGAGCGTGAGGACGTCGCCCAGGTCGCGGTCGTGGCCCGGGAGGACCGGCCGGGCGACAAGCGCCTCGTCGCCTACATCGTCCCGGCCGAGGGCGACTCCGCCGACGCGGTGGTGCTGCGCGAGTACGTCGCCGAGCGGTTGCCCGACCACATGGTCCCGGCCGCCGTGGTGAAGCTGGACGCGCTTCCCCTCACCGCCAACGGCAAACTCGACCGCACCGCCCTCCCCGCCCCCGACT
>NZ_BAABDO010000275.1:0-1005 GCF_039539665.1 Actinomadura keratinilytica | reverse complement strand
TGAGCTTTTCTCCGTAACCTGCGGTTGCTGTCGGTGATGTTCAGATGCTCCGGTCGTTCTCGTGGTGGAGCAGGACGAGGGCGGCGGCGGTGATCGCTCCGATCCGCCAGGGATCGAGGCTGACCCGGCGCAGGGCCTTGAAACGCACGATGAGCAGGGCATTGGCGCGTTCGCCGATCCCCCGCAGCCCGCGCAGGAGCTTGTTGTAGGTCTTCTGATCGCCGGTCAGCTTCTTGCCCCTGGGCTTCTTGACCGGGACGCGCAGCACACCCGCGGCGCCCTCGTACCCCAGGTCCGCCAGGCCGACGAGGTCACCGGTGGCCTCGGTGAGGGCGTCGATCACGCCGTGGGCGCGGGCGCAGGTGATGTCGTGCTCGCGGCCGGGCTGCACGTCTGAGGTCCACAGCGGCCATCCATCGGGGGCGGAGACCACCTGGACGTTGCCGCCATGGTGCTTGTGCTTGCCCGACCACCACAGATCGGCGCCGCTGGGGCCGGGTGTCTGCACCCGGTCGGTACGGATCACCACGCCGTCGAGGTTGACGTGCGACAACCCCGCCTCCTTCGCCGCGGCGAGCGCCTGGCGCAGGTCCGGGGCATGCGCGGCGAGCACGTCGATTCCTTCGTGCAGGTACCGGTAGACCGTGCTGGTGCCGATGTGGTTGTCGGCAGCCAGCTGGGCGATGCGGGTGGCGTCGATGAACCATCTCAGGATCAGCACCGCCTGAGCGAAGCAGCCCAGCGCGCGGCGGCCGGTGCGGGTGCCGCGCCGGCGGCGTTCGGCGTGCAGCAGGCTCGACAGGAACAGCACCGTCTCCCGCGGGATGTCGAGCGTGGCGGAGTATGTGACACTTGAGGACACGCGAGGCCCCTGCTCTATGAAGTTGATCTCTAGGCAAGACCACTTCTAGCAGGGGCTTCGTGGCGTATCGGGCATCTTCGGGCACTACGGCGCACCACCCAGACGATCACGCACTGTCGCGGATCGTTACGGGGAAAGGCTCA
>NZ_BAABDO010000274.1:0-1023 GCF_039539665.1 Actinomadura keratinilytica | reverse complement strand
CGACGACGCGGCCGGTGCCGCGCACGGTGGACGCCACGCGCCGTCCGGCGCCGGCCGCGGCGCATCCGACGCCGCGTCCGGCGCCGGGGCCGGCGGATCCCACGCGCCGTCCGGTGCCCGCGGCCACGGTGGACGCCACGCGCCGTCCGGCGCCGGCCGCGGCGGATCCCACGCGCCGTCCGGTGCCCGCGGCGTCGGACGCCGACCCGACCGCCAGGCCGGGCGACCCGGCCTGCCCGCCCGAGCCGCAGCGCTAGGCGCGGCCCCTACGTGTCCGCGTTGAGCACCCGGGAGGTCCGCGGTGGCGTCGCGACGTTCGAGGAGTTCGTGACCGCCACCGCGGACCGCCTCCTGCGCACCGCCGTCTTCCTCGTCTACGACCGGCACGTCGCCGAGGACCTGGTGCAACTGGCCTACGAGCGCGTCGCACGGCGGTGGCGGCGCCTGGCCTCGGGCAACCCCGAGGCCTACGCCCGCAAGATCATCGTCAATCTGGCCATCGACGAGCGCAGACGCCGCCGCGACCTGCCGGTCGGCTCCGTGGCCGAGGTGGAGCGGCTGGCCGCAAGCGCGTCCGCCGGACCGTTCGGCGGACCGGTCGGCGCGGCGGACGGCGAACTGGACGAGGCGCTGCGCGCCCTGCCCGCCAAACAGCGCGCCGTCCTGGTCCTGCGCTACTGGTGCGATCTGAGCGAACAGGACATCGCCGAGACCCTCGGGATCTCCCGGGGGACGGTCAAGAGCCACGCCGCGCGCGCCATGGCGGCCCTGCGCGAGCACATGACGGCCGACAAGCCGCGGCCCGCGGTGAGAGGGGACGGGGCGCATGGACGATGAGCTGGAAGCCCTGCTGCGCGACCACTACAGCCGGGCCGCCGAGGAGATCCACGCCGACCCGGCGCTGCTGCGCCGCTACCGCGCCGCCGCCCGGCCCGGCGCCGCCGGCATCCGGACGCGCAGCCCGCTGCGGTACGGCCTCGGCCTGCGCCGGTGGGCGCTGCCCGTCCTCGCGGCCGCCGCGAC
>NZ_BAABDO010000273.1:0-1038 GCF_039539665.1 Actinomadura keratinilytica | reverse complement strand
TCGCCGGCTCGGGTGCCGGGTGCTGAGGACCGGGCCGAGTGATGCTGCCTCCCGAGGACGACGCGATGCCCCCCGAGGCCAACGACGAGCACCGGCCCGGCGACCACTGGCCCGGCGAGCAATGGCCGGAGGAGCATGCCGGCCCGATGGTGCGGCCGTACGTGATGACCAGCGGCCGGCTGGAACCCACCCGCGGCCGGTTCGACCTGATCACCCTGGTCGTGGCCATCGGCCCCCTGCCCGACGGCGAGATCGGACTGACCCCCGAACACCTGGCCATCCTGCACCTGTGCCAAGAGGTCATGTCCGTGGCCGAACTCACCGGCCACCTCAAACTCCCCGTCGCCACCGTCCGGGTACTGCTGGGCGACCTGCTCGACAAAGGACTCATCACCATGCAGGAACCCCACCCCGAAGCGGACATGCACGACATCAGGCTCTACAAGGCGGTGATCGATGGTCTCCGGGCCCTCTAAGCGCACGCCGAACGCCCGCAAACTCCCCACCGCGGTCAAAATCGTGATCGCAGGCGGCTTCGGCGTCGGCAAGACCACCATGGTCGGCACGGTCTCGGAGACCCAGCCCCTGCGCACCGAAGAACTCCTCACCGACCAGAGCATCGGCATCGACGACGTCTCCGGCGTCGAACGCAAGACCACCACCACCGTCGCCATGGACTTCGGCCGCATCACCATGCGCGACGAATACGTCCTCTACCTCTTCGGCACCCCCGGCCAGGAACGCTTCTGGTTCATGTGGGACGAAGTCGCCCTCGGCGCCCTGGGCGCCGTCGTCCTGGCCGACACCCGCCGCCTCAAGGACTGCTTCCCCTCGGTCGACTACTTCGAACGCCGCGGCACCCCCTTCATCGTCGCCGTCAACTGCTTCGAAGGCGCCCGCCAATACGACCTGCAAGAAATCGAGACCGCGCTCAACCTCGGCCCCGACGTCCCCGTCATGCTCTGCGACGCCCGCAAACTCGACTCCTGCAAGAACGTGTTGATCAACCTCGTCATGCACGCCATGAAAGTCCGCGGG
>NZ_BAABDO010000272.1:0-1044 GCF_039539665.1 Actinomadura keratinilytica | reverse complement strand
CGCCTCCAGGGCGGCGCCCAGCGCGGCCAGGTCGGGGGCGGGGGCCTGCGCGGCGGCGGCCGTCTCCGGGTCGTCCAGGACGGCCTGGACGCGGGCCAGCCGGTCGTCGTGGTCGCGGGCCTGCCGGTCGAGGGCGCGGCGCTGTTCGTCGGAGAGTGCGGCGGCGAGCGCGTCGTCGGGGGCGGCGAAGCCCTCGTCGGCCGCCGCCCGGGCCGCCCGCTCCCGGGCGGACGCCAGCGCGGCGTCGGCGTGCTCGGCGTCCCGCGCGGCCTGGACGGCGGCGGCGAGCGCGTCGGCCTCGCCCAGCAGCCGCTCGATGCGGGCCTCCAGGGTGGGGTCGTCGCCGCGTGCCGCGTCCAGCTCGGCGGGCAGCAGGGCCAGCTCGGCGGCCCGTTCGCGGTCGCGGGCGCGGGCCTCGGTGAGGGCGTTGCGGGCCTGGTCGAGGCCGCTGCGCGCCTGTTCGAGGTCCTGCTCGCGGCGGCGCAGCTCGGCCTCCAGGCGTTCGGCCTCGGCGGCGCGGGCGGCCAGCTCGGCGAGGGCGCGCTGGGCCGCCTCCAGCTCGGCGGCCAGCGCGGTGACGTCCGCCTCGCCGGCGGTCTCCAGCGCGGCGTCCAGTTCGGCGCGCAGCGACTCGACCTTCACGGCGGCCTGCTCGCGTTCCCGCTGGGCGTGCTCGTAGGCGGCCTGGGCGCGTTGCTCGTCGTCCTCGCCGGGGACCGGGCCCAGGGACGCGGCGGGCTCGGGGTGCCCGCGCGACCCGCACACCCGGCACGGCTCACCGGGCCGCAGGTCGCGGGCGAGTGCGGCGGCCATGCCGTCCAGCCGGGCCTGCCGGACCTCCTGGAGCCGGTCGCGGGCCTCCTGCGCGGCGTCGACGGCGGCGCGGTGATCGTCCTCGGCCTCGGCGAGCCGCCCGGTCACCCGGTCGCGCTGCTCGGCGGCGTTCACGCGGCGGGCGGCCTCGTCGACGGCGGCCTGGGCGCCGGGGAGCCCGGCGGCGGCGACGCGGGCGTCGTCGAGCCGCGCCCGCAGCCCGGCGACGGC
>NZ_BAABDO010000271.1:0-1065 GCF_039539665.1 Actinomadura keratinilytica | reverse complement strand
CGGCGCCGAGGTCGACGACGGGGCCCGCGGCCCGGCCCGCGGCGCCGGCCGGCGCGGCGGCGCTCAGCCAGTCCTCGCGGCCGGCGCGCGGGACGGCCAGGCTCTTGTCGGGGACGGCGAACGGCTGCAGCGTCACCTTGTAGCCGAGGTCGCGCAGCACTCCGGCGATGTACCGGGCGGCGGCGTGCTCCTGCCGGGTGCCGCACACCCGCCAGCCGATCTCGTCGCTGAGGACCTTGAGGTGCCTGAGCGCGCGGCGCGCGTCGACGCGGGCGACCACGGCCTTGTCGGCGGTGGACAGCGACGGGGGGCGGACGGCGCCGGGGCGCTGCCGGGTGGCGGCGGCCGCGGTGCCGGGCAGGAGTCCGACGGTGGCGAAGCCCGCGGCGGCCGCGACTCCGGCCAGCAGGTCGCGCCGCTTGACCGGCGCCGTCTTCTTCAGCGGCATGGCGTCTCCTCGGGACTCGGGGGCAGGCGGCGGCCGGGGCCCCGGCCGGGTCGCGGTCCGGGCGGCCGGCCGCCGGCCTGCGACGAAGTTCGGAGAGCGCGCCCTGTTCGCGGCGAAACTATGTAACGTAACTTTTGGCGGCAATGTCGCTTCTTGTTCCGAAACCCAACCGTGATCGACTTCGGTCGTCTTGCCCGCCCCCGGGGGCGTCAGTAGGGTGACGACCAATTAGTGATCCACGTCACACCGGAAGGCGGTGGGTCGTGCGGGACGCAGAGCCAGGGCTGTGCGTGTGCGGCGTCACCGTGCGGCGCCGCGGGGTGACCGTGCTCGACGGAGCGGATCTGACGGCGCCGCCCGCGACGGTCACCGGAGTGGTCGGGCCGGACGGCCCCGGCGCCGCCGCCCTCGCCGACGTGGTCTGCGGCCGGCTGCGGCCCGCGTGCGGCAGCGTCCGGCTGGACGGCGCCGACCTCACCCGCAGGCTGCCGGTCCCGCGCCCCCGCCGGGGCGTGGCGCGCACCTTCCGCCGCCCCGCGGTCCTGCGCGGGCTCACCGTCCGCGAGAACGTGCTGGTCGCGGTGCGGGCGCACGCGCTGCTGCGGGACGTGCCCGGC
>NZ_BAABDO010000270.1:0-1103 GCF_039539665.1 Actinomadura keratinilytica | reverse complement strand
TGTTCTGTCCCGACAGGTTGGTGACGCGGCTGGCGGGTGGGAGGCCGCCGAGTGCGGTGTGGCCGCGGTGATGGTTGTAGATGTGCAGCCAGGGCGCAAGTGCGGCGCGGCGTTCGGCCTCGGATGTGTAGGGGCGGGCGTAGGCCCATTCGTCCAGCAGGGTGCGGTGGTAGCGCTCGACCTTGCCGTTGGTCTGTGGCCGGAACGGGCGGGTGCGCTTGTGGGCGATCCCGGCCGCGGTCAGGGTGTCGTGCCACAGCCGCGAGCGGTAGGCCGAGCCGTTGTCGGTCAGCACGCGGCGCACGGTGATCCCGCAGCCGGCGAAGAATGCCTGGGCCCGTTGCCAGAACGCGGTCGCGGTCTGCTTGCGTTCGTCGGGCAGGATCTCGGTGTAGGCCAGGCGGGAGTGGTCGTCGATGGCGGTGTGCAGGTAGCCGTAGCCCAGCAGGGGCTTGCCGCCGCGCCGATCCGAGGTCACGGTGCGCTGGTGGTTGCGGTTGCCCACCGCCCGGCCGTGGACGCGGTGGCCGCCGCCATCGGGGATGTTGCCCAGCTTCTTGACGTCCACGTGCACCAGATCGCCGGGCGCGGGGTGTTCGTAACGGCGCACGGGCCGGCCGGTGGCCCGGTCCAGATGGGCCAGCGGCGGGCAGCCGTAGCGCTGCAGCACGCGGTGCACCGTCGACGGTGGCAGGCCCAGGCGGGCGGCGATGCGCGCGGGACCGAGCCGGTGACGGACGCGGGTGCGCACGATGCGCCGCTCGATCCGCTGGGGCGTACGCCGGGGGCTGGTGTGCGGCCGGCTGGGACGGTCGCTCATGCCCGCTGCGCCCTGCTGCCGGTACCGGTCGGCCCACCGCTTGGCGGTGGTGTGGGAGACCTGGAACCGCTCGGCGGCCCGTCGCAGCGACCAGCCCTGGTCCACGACACAGCGGGCCAGGCGCAGACGACCCAGCTCGGTCAGCGGGGCGTTACGGTGGGGCACGAGGACCTCCTTGGGCGGTGGTGCGGCTGTCTGGTAGCTCCACACCACGCCAGGAGGTCCTCCTTCATTTCAAGATCATCCAGCCGTGTCGCCGTCACCAACGTCCATGGTCAGTACA
>NZ_BAABDO010000269.1:0-1134 GCF_039539665.1 Actinomadura keratinilytica | reverse complement strand
TGCGCCCGGTGCACGGACGGCACGCAGCGCCCCGACCGCCCTGGTGGCGACGCCTCGTCGGCGCGTTCATCCAGCTCGACGACGACGAGTGGTAACACGCGCCGCCGACTGCTCACGCGAGCCGCTGGCGGGCCACCGCAGACTGACAGCGAACGCCTGCGGGGGCGCGGCACCATAGGCGGGGCGGGTCCCCATGGCGCAGTCACCCGCCCCGCCTCCACAGCCCCAACAGGAGACAGTCATGGACCACTTAGCCAGATGGGGACAACCGCCCGAGCCGCACGAGACGCTTCCGCCCTGCTCGATGGTGCTCACCTCCGGCGGCCTGCTCGCCGCGAAGATCGCCAGCCTGGACGGGATGCTGTATGCGCTCGTCGCCTACGTCGCTGACATCGGCGCCCCCGCTACTGGGGCACATGGACGCGATTCCTCGGCGAGGACTGGCTGCGCACCCTGAACCTTCCCTATCACCTGTACGCGCCGCTCATCCGCGACCGCCAGCCCAACGCGCTAGTTCCCCGCCTCGGCAGGATCGCGGCCATCTCCCCTCCGACAGCATCATCGCGACCCGCTCCGCTCAAGACCCCGCACTGCTGGCCGACCACGCCGAAACCCTCGACGCGCTCGCCGCCTGGACCGGCATCCATCGCGACAAGATCGGCATCTACGGATCGGCCATGTACAAACAGGCGGCGGCCAGGGCCGCTCCCGCTCTTCATGTGGAGTGCGGGGGCACCGCAGCGGGGGCTTCGTCCTCGCCGCGGTGCCCCTGAGTGGGTGCCGGACCGGAAACAGGGTCAGGCGCTGGCTCCCTCGGCGCATGCTTCGCAGCAGCAGCCGTCGCGGGTGCACCAGCAGCGTCCCCCGCAGCCCCTGCTGTGGTGCTTGCTCCACGGCGGCTGGTAGCAACCGCATGTCGCGCAGGTCAGGGTGCCGGTCAGGCACGGGATGGGGAACGGCGGACGCCGATGCGGGCCCTTGCCGCCGGACATCCCGCCGCCCCCGGGCGGGAAGTAGCCGCCGCCCCCGTGTCCGCCGTGGGGCGGCGGAGGCGGGTAGCCGCCCTGCGGCGGATACCCGCCCTGCGGGGGATACGGCCCCTGCGGGACGTGCCCGCCCGGCGGGTAGGCGTTG
>NZ_BAABDO010000268.1:0-1174 GCF_039539665.1 Actinomadura keratinilytica | reverse complement strand
CCGCCCGGCCGCTCCGCCGGCGGCCCGGCGCCGCGGGGCCGCTCGGCGGGCGGCAGCGGGGTGCCGGACGGGCCGTCCGGCGGCTCAGAGCGCGCGGATACCATCGAGGACCCTCCTGAGCAGGTTCGGATCGGTGTGCGGGGCGGCCGGGGCGGACCAGCGCTGGACGCCCAGCAGGCCCGCCTGGATCAGCTCGTCGGCCAGCACCCGGACCACGCCGAGCGGCAGGTCCAGGTCGGAGGCCAGGTCGGCCAGCGTGTACGGGCGGCGGCACAGCGCCAGCAGGCGGCGCCGCTCGCGCGACAGCCGCTCCGGCTCGGCGGGCGCCGCGCCCGTCGCGACCAGGATGGTGACCAGGTCCAGCGGCTCGCCGTGCGGCCGGGTCCGGCCGCGGGTCACCGCGTAGGGGCGGACGATCGGCCCGGCGGCCTCGTCGAGCCACCGCTCCCCGCCCGGACCGGGGATCCCGCCGGGGGCGCTGCGGTCCACGCCCGCTCACCCGGATCCCGGCCCCGGGCCCGTTCCCCGTCCGCCATGGCGCAGCCCGGTGGACAGCTGCCTGCCGACCCGCTTGACCAGCATCGTCATCTCGTAGGCGACCAGGCCCGCGTTGGCGCTCGCGTCGCTGAGCAGGGCCAGGCAGCTGTTGGCCCCGGCCGGGACGACGAAGAACAGCCCCTTGTCCATCTCGACGATCGTCTGCCTGATCTCGCCGGCGTCCAGGTGCGGCCCGGCGCCGACCGCGAGGCTGTGGAACCCCGACGCCAGCGCGGCCAGGTACTCGGCGTCCTCGCGGCCCACGTCCCGGGACGCCCCCATCACCAGCCCGTCGCGGGACAGGACGACGACCTTGCGGACCGGCGGCACCCGGTCCACCAGATCGTCCAGAAGAAAGCCCAGCTGGGCCGCCACTTCCTGCTGCGTCATGGTGACGTTCCCCTTTCCTGCCGGGGGTCGCCCGGCCCCTCGTCCTCATCCCGGCCGCGCAGCCAGCCCGCCTGCAGGGACGCGAACAGCTCCCGCGACGCCTCGGCCGACCGCCGCTCCCACGCCTCCAGCGGGTCCTCGCCGCCCTGCGGGGCGGGCGCCGCGAGCGGGCCGTCGTCGTCCTCGCGCAGCTGCGGCGCGAGGTTCGCCTGCCGCACGCGGCGCGGCAGCGGCGCGCGCCCCCTGC
>NZ_BAABDO010000267.1:0-1179 GCF_039539665.1 Actinomadura keratinilytica | reverse complement strand
GCTCGGCGCGGCCGCCGGCCGCCGCGATCGCGTGCGCCCACGGCGCCGGCCACTGCCAGCCGCCCAGCGCCTCCACCGCGGCCCAGCCGAGCCCGGCGAGGGCCAGCGACACGCCCAGCGCCAGCCCCAGCTGCGCGGGCAGCGGGCGCCGCGTCCACCACGGCACCACCAGCGGCTCCAGGTGCAGCCCGACCGCCAGCAGCACCGCGCCGATCGCGAACCCGGCGACCACCTGGGCGGTCGAATGCACGCCCAGCACCACCCGCGACGCGCCGATCAGGCCGATCATCACCAGGGCGACGGCCCAGGCCGCGCGGCGCAGCGCCGGGCGGCCCGCCGGGGCCTGCGCGGCGGCGAAGCCGCAGAACACCGCCGCGCTCTGGGCGTGCCCGGACGGCATGCCGAACGAGTCGCGCGGCTCGTGCCCGGTGACCGAGGCGTCGGTCCAGAACGGCCGCGGCTCGTGGAAGAACAGCTTCAGCACGGTGTTGAGCACCGAGCCGGCCGCCAGCAGCACCGCGCCCCTGGCCCCCCACCGGGAATCCGCGCACCAGTAGACGAGCACCAGGAGCGACAGGTAGACGCCGCCGCTCCCGATGAACGACACGGCCTCCATGAAATCGGTGAGCACCTCGGACTCCCCCGGGACGTTCCGGTCCGGCAGCCGCCAACGTTACTGAGGCGTCCCCGGTGGAGGCGCCGTCCAACACGCAAAGGTTCCCTGGCCTTACCCGGAGCGGGCCGGAAGGCGGGGCTCAGCGGCGGCGCAGCAGCGCCAGGAACATCGCGTCGGTGCCGTGCCGGTGCGGCCAGAACCGGGCGCAGCCGTCCTCGGCCGCCGCCACGCCGGTCAGGTCGGGCGCGACGGCGGCGAGCGCGGCCGGGGCGTCCAGGCGCTCCACGTCGTCGCGGCCGCGCAGCACGTCGTCCACGACCACGCCGGTCTCGGCCAGGTGCGGCGAGCACGTCACGTAGGCGACCACCCCGCCGGGGCGGACCGCCTCCAGCGCCGACGCCAGCAGCCGGCGCTGCAGCGGCGTCATCTCGGCCACGGCCTCGGGGCCGCGCCGCCACCGCGCCTCGGGGCGGCGCCGCAGCGCGCCCAGGCCGGTGCACGGCGCGTCCAGCACCACCCGGTCGAAGGCGCCGGGGCGCCAGGCGGGGGCGGTGCCGTCGGGG
>NZ_BAABDO010000266.1:0-1275 GCF_039539665.1 Actinomadura keratinilytica | reverse complement strand
GTTGTCTTCCTAAGACCGCTTGGCCTCCGACTTGGTGGCGGCCGCGCGCGCCGTGTACCGCCGGGTCACCGCACCGCCGCGGCGGCCGCGCGCGCCTCGCGCAGCACCCCGCGCACCCACGCCGCCACCTCCGGCGCGTCGGGACGCTCGCGCAGCGAGGTCAGCGCCACCGGCCGGCCGCCGCGCACCCGGAGGGCGTCGCGCTCCATCAGCGCCACGTCGCTGCCGACCAGCGGCGCCAGATCGGTCTTGTTGATCACCAGCAGGTCCGCGCCCGCCACCCCCGGACCGCCCTTGCGCGGCACGTCGTCGCCGCCCGCCACGTCCAGCACGAAGATCTGCCGGTCGGCCAGGCCCCGGCTGAACAGCGCGGTCAGGTTGTCGCCGCCGCTCTCCACGACGACCAGGTCCAGCCGGCCGTGCCGGGCCTCCAGGGCCTCCACCGCGTCCAGGTTGGCGGAGATGTCGTCGCGGATGGCGGTGTGCGGGCAGCAGCCGGTGCGCACCGCGGCGATCCGGTCGTCGGAGAGCACGCCCTCGCGGCGCAGGAAGTCGGCGTCCTCGGTGGTGTAGATGTCGTTGGTCACCACCGCCAGGTCGAACTCCGCGCGCAGCGCGCGGCACAGCGCCGCCGTCAGCGCGGTCTTGCCGCTGCCCACCGGGCCGCCGATGCCCAGGCGCAGCGCCCGGCCCGCCGCCGGCGCGGCCTCGTGCGGATCGTGATCGTGGTTGGCGCCCACGGTGCGTCCTCCCGTCTCCCAGTGTTCCCCTGCCGACCGGCTACGACGCGAACAGGCGCAGCCCTGCGCGCACGTGCGCCTCGGCGAGCAGGTCGAGCAGCGGCGCGGACGGCGCGGGCAGCGCCCGCCACCCGTCCCCGTCCCCCTCCTCGACCGCGGCGGCGGCCTCCCGCGCGACGCCGTCCACCTCGGCGGCCAGCCCGGCCAGGACCGCGTGCACGCCCAGCGGGTCCAGGCCGAGCAGCCGGACGGCCGCCGACGCCGGACCGGTCACCGCCCCGTACGCGGCGACCGCCGCCGCCTGCCCCGGGGTGCGGCCCGCCGCCGCGGCCGCCGCGGCGAGCACGACCGGATGGTGCGGCTCGGCCAGCTCGGTGCCCAGCGCGTCCAGACCGGGATGCGACCAGGCCGCCCGCGCCGCCCGCGACAGCGACCGCCCCTGCGCCCGCGACGCCCGCCGCTGCGCGGGCGACGGCATGCGCGCGTCGGCCTCGGCGTCCAGCTCCCCCCACCGAAGTCGGATCGTAGCCATGTC
>NZ_BAABDO010000265.1:0-1298 GCF_039539665.1 Actinomadura keratinilytica | reverse complement strand
TCGATCTCGTCGAACAGCACCACCGAGAACGGCTTGCGCCGCACCTTCTCGGTGAGCTGGCCGCCCTCCTCGTACCCGACGTAGCCGGGCGGGGAGCCGAACAGCCGCGAGACGGTGTGCTTCTCCATGAACTCGCTCATGTCCAGCTGGATGAGCGCGTCCTCGTCCCCGAACAGGAACTCCGCCAGCGTCTTGGACAGCTCGGTCTTGCCCACGCCCGACGGCCCGGCGAAGATGAACGACCCGCCCGGACGCTTGGGGTCCTTCAGCCCGGCGCGGGTGCGCCGGATCGACTGCGACAGCGCCTTGATCGCGTCGTGCTGGCCGATGACGCGCTTGTGCAGCTCGTCCTCCATGCGCAGCAGCCGCGAGGACTCCTCCTCGGTCAGCTTGAACACCGGGATGCCCGTCGCGGTGGCCAGCACCTCGGCGATCAGCTCCTCGGTGACCTCGGCCACGACGTCCATGTCGCCGGCCTTCCACTCCTTCTCCCGGGCGGCCTTGGCGGCCAGGAGCTGCTTCTCGGAGTCGCGCAGGGCGGCGGCCTTCTCGAAGTCCTGGGCGTCGATCGCCGATTCCTTCTCCCGGCGCACGGCGGCGATCTTCTCGTCGTACTCGCGCAGGTCCGGCGGCGCGGTCATGCGGCGGATGCGCATCCGCGACCCGGCCTCGTCGATCAGGTCGATCGCCTTGTCCGGCAGGAACCGGTCGGAGATGTAGCGGTCGGCCAGCTGCGCGGCGGCGACCAGGGCGCTGTCGGTGATCGACACGCGGTGGTGCGCCTCGTAGCGGTCGCGCAGGCCCTTGAGGATCTCGATGGTGTGGCTGAGGGACGGCTCGGCCACCTGGATCGGCTGGAACCGCCGCTCCAGCGCCGCGTCCTTCTCCAGATGCTTGCGGTACTCGTCGAGGGTGGTGGCGCCGATGGTCTGCAGCTCGCCCCGCGCCAGCATCGGCTTGAGGATGGACGCGGCGTCGATCGCGCCCTCGGCGGCCCCCGCACCGACCAGCGTGTGCAGCTCGTCGATGAACAGGATGATGTCGCCGCGGGTGCGGATCTCCTTGAGCACCTTCTTCAGACGCTCTTCGAAATCACCCCGGTACCGCGACCCGGCGACCAGCGCCCCCAGGTCCAGGGTGTACAGCTGCTTGTCCTTGAGGGTCTCGGGCACCTCGCCCTTGACGATCTTCTGCGCCAGCCCCTCCACCACGGCGGTCTTGCCGACACCGGGCTCGCCGACCAGCACCGGGTTGTTCTTGGTGCGGCGGCTCAGCACCTGCATGACCCGCTCGATCTC
>NZ_BAABDO010000264.1:0-1306 GCF_039539665.1 Actinomadura keratinilytica | reverse complement strand
CGGCTCGATCCTGGCCCAGGCGGCATCGGTCAGCTCGTGTCGGCGAACCATGGCCCCTTATCAAGCCACAACCACAAGATCCAGATCCGCAGATCCGCAAAACAGGCCCTAGGTGGTGTCCGGTGGATCTCGGCGGCCGTGTGCCTGCCTCCGATGCAGCCGCCCTGCCGAAACGGCAAAGCGGTCGAAAGCCACCAGCAGGCTCGTCACCACCCAGCCGGAGCACCCCGGCCACCGCACTGCTGACGGATCTACGATGATCCACCATGATCCACCGGACACGCCCTAGTGGCGGAGCCGGTACTGGTTCGAGTCGGGTTTGCGGATGTTGCCCACCGGCCGTATGCCACTACGGGGGCGTTCTCGGTATTGGCCTCGCGCGCTCGACGAACGCTGCGCGCGGTCTGAATCACCCATGGTGCGCAGCGCCAGGCACGGCATCGGCCGACTGGCGCACCGCTCTCAGCGTGCTTCGGTGTTGTACTCGGCGATCCGGGCCGGAAGCTCGGCCAGCGAGTCGATGCGCATTGTCGCGATGCGGTCGGCTTCCGGGTCGTCCTGCCAGATGATCCCCCACGGACCCCGCCGGATCAGCGCCGTCTGCAACCCCATCGCCGCCGCAGGCCGGATGTCGTTGTCCAACCGGTCGCCCACGTACAGGATCTCGTCCGCCGCACACGGCGCGGCGTCCGCCACGCGGCCGAAGAACGCGGGGTCCGGCTTGGACACCCCCCAGTCGTCCGATGTGGCGATCATGTCCTGGGGCAGGTCCAGCGACCGCAGGATGCCGCCGGCCCGCGCCGTCTGGTTGCCCGCGATCCCGACCCACAGCCCGTCATCGCGCAGCCTCGCCAGGGTCGGACGCGCATCGGGGTACAGGTCCTCCTCGCCGAACGTCTCGGGCTCTCCGGCCGCGGCCCGCTTCTCCCGCTGCTCTGTCAGATCGAAGCCGGGGGCGAACACCTGGAACGTCTCCCGGTAGTCCGACCCCCTGGCGATGATCGCGCCGAACACCGCCGAGAACGTGTGCCGGGGGACACCGAGCCAATCGGCCCACGTGCCGTACTCCCGCGTCTCGTTCACCAGGCATTCGCCGACGTCGAACACCACTGCACGGATCATGGCGGCCAGCCTAGTGAAGCGACCGCCCGCCACCCCGGCCACCCGAAGCGCGGGTGCTGAACGGCCTCTGGTGGGAGTACGACGGCGCCGATGTCATGATGACGCTCATCCGTGACCATCCGCGCCCCGACCAGTCGCTCGCCTTGCGATGGGATGTGCCGCATGAGCCTGCGTGACGACATCG
>NZ_BAABDO010000263.1:0-1321 GCF_039539665.1 Actinomadura keratinilytica | reverse complement strand
GTCCGGGGCGGGGGTGCCCTCCCGGCCGCCGGCGCAGACCGCGCCGCAGGCCGGGTCGCAGCCGTCCGGCGCGGCGGGCTCGCTGGGGTCCGGGCCGTCCAGCGGAGGGCGGACGCTGTGGCGGGGGTCGCCGTCGTCCGGCGCCTCGGGCGGCTCGGCGCGGCGCGGCACCCTGGGCGAGGGACTGGTGAACGTGCCGCCCGTCCCCTACCGCGACCCCGCGTCGGCGATCATGAAGAATCCGGAGGTGCCGGAGAAGCGCCGGTTCTGCAGCCGCTGCGACGAGCCCGTCGGCCGCAGCCGCGACGGGCGCCCCGGCCGCACCGAGGGCTTCTGCCGCAAGTGCGGGCACCCGTTCTCGTTCACGCCCAAGCTCAAGCCCGGCGACCTGGTCGGCGGGCAGTACGAGGTGCTCGGCTGCCTGGCGCACGGCGGGCTCGGCTGGATCTACCTGGCCCGCGACCACAACGTCAACGGCCGCTGGGTGGTGCTCAAGGGCCTGCTGGACACCGGCGACGCCGACTCGCTGGCCGCGGCCGCCGCCGAGCGCGCCTTCCTGGCCGAGGTGGAGCACCCTAATATCGTCAAGATTTACAATTTCGTGCGGCACGGGGACTCCGGCTACATCGTCATGGAGTACGTCGGCGGCCAGTCCCTCAAGGACATCCTGCTGCAGCGCCGCAAGCAGGAGGGCGAGGAGGCGGCGCTGCCGCTGCCGCAGGTCCTCGCCTACGGATTGGAGGTGCTGCGCGCGCTGGGCTACCTGCACGGAGTGGGCCTGCTGTACTGCGACTTCAAGCCCGACAACGCCATCCAGTCGGAGGAGCAGCTCAAGCTGATCGACCTGGGCGGGGTGCGGCGGGCCTTCGACGTCGACAGCCCGATCTTCGGCACGCCCGGCTACCAGGCCCCCGAGATCTCCGAACGGGGCCCCTCGGTCACCTCCGACCTGTACACCGTGGGCCGGGCGCTGGCGGTGCTGAGCTTCCCGTTCCGCGGCTACACCCGGCGGCACCTGCGCAGCCTGCCGCCCCGCAACGAGGTGCCGCTGCTGCAGCGGCAGGAGTCGTACTACCGGCTGCTGCGCCGCGCCACCCACCCGGACCCGGCGGCCCGCTTCCAGAGCGCCGCCGAGATGGCCGACCAGCTGACCGGGGTGCTGCGCGAGGTGCTGGCCGCCGAGGACGGCCGGCCCCGTCCGGCGCCGTCCACGCTGTTCGGGCCGGAGCGGGACGCCGCCGGAACGGAGATCGCCGACAGCGGCACCGGCCGCGGCGCCGGCGCCGCCGCCCGCGCGGGCGGCGCGGCGGGCGCCACGGTG
>NZ_BAABDO010000262.1:0-1425 GCF_039539665.1 Actinomadura keratinilytica | reverse complement strand
GCTCACAGAACGACATGGCTACGATCCGACTTCCGCGGGGGCCGTCGCCGCGCTGGTGGCCGAGACCGCATCGCCGTGCGTCGCGCCCGGCCGCGACGCCGACGCCTGGGAGGTGGTGGAGCGCACCCGCCGCGCGGGCGGCACCGTCGTGGCGACCGGCGGCTGCTTCGACCTGCTGCACGCCGGGCACGTCAGCCTGCTGCAGCAGGCCCGCCGCCTGGGCGACTGCCTGGTCGTGTGCGTGAACTCCGACGCCTCGGTGCGCCGCCGCAAGGGCCCCGCCCGCCCGGTGACGACCGCCGCCGACCGGGTGCGGGTGCTGCAGGCCCTGTCGGACGTCGACGCGGCCGTGGTGTTCGACGAGGACACCCCCGAGCGGCTGCTGGAGCGCCTGCGCCCCGACATCTGGGTCAAGGGCGCCGACTACGCCGGCGCCGCCCTGCCGGAGGCCGCCACCGTGCGCCGCTACGGCGGGGAGGTGGTGCTGCTGCCCTTCCTGGAGGGCCGCTCCACCACCCGCCTGCTGTCGCACCTCCCCGCGGCGCACCCGGCGCCGCCCATGCCGTCGTCCAAGGGAACAGCGAAGGGAACACCGTCATGAACGTCCTGGTCACCGGCGGATCCTCGGGACTCGGCGCGGCCGTCGCCGAGCGGGTCGCCAAGGACGGGCACCGGCCGCTCGTCATCGACCGCAACCCGCCCGCGGCGGAGGGCGGCGGGTGGCAGCACTGCCTGGCCGACCTGGCCGACCGGCACGCCGCCGAACGCGCCGTGCACTGCCTGGCCCGCGGCGCCGGCGGCCTGGACGCGGCGGTCACCGCGGCGGGCACCGACTCGTGCGGCCGGCTGTGCGACGTGCCGGCCGCGGACTGGGAGCGGGTCGTGCAGGTCAACCTGCTGGGCACCGCCGCCGTCGTGCGCGCCGCGCTGCCGTACCTGAAGGCGGCGCACCACGGGCGGATCGTCACCGTCGCCTCCACGCTGGGGCTGCGGGCGCTCAGCGACGCCACCGCCTACTGCGCCTCCAAGTTCGGCGTCATCGGGTTCACCCGGGCGCTGGCCGCCGAGCTGGCCGGTCAGGTCGCGGTGACGATGCTGGTCCCCGGCGGCATGGACACCGCGTTCTTCGACGGACGCGACGAGCGGTACCGGCCGGGCCCGGACGCCCAGCTCAACCGGCCCGAGGACGTGGCCGCCGCGGTGGTGTTCGCGCTGTCCCAGCCGCCCGGCTGCGAGGTGCGGGAGCTGGTGGTGTGCCCGTCGCGCGAACCGTCGTGGCCGTGACGCGGCATCACGTGCTGGTGCTGCGGGCGCTCGGGCTGGGCGACCTGCTGACCGCCGTCCCGGCGCTGCGTGCGCTGCGGCGGGCGCGGCCCGGCCCGCGCATCACCCTGGCCGCGCCCGCCGCGCTGGCGCCGCTGGCCG
>NZ_BAABDO010000261.1:0-1433 GCF_039539665.1 Actinomadura keratinilytica | reverse complement strand
GCGCATGTGGTTCCTCAACCGCCTCGAAGGGGAGGGCGCCGGCGCCGCCTACAACGTGCCGCTGACGTTGCGGCTGTCCGGCCCCCTGGACGTGAACGTATTGAAGGCGGCGCTCGCAGATGTCGCGGAACGGCACGAGACCGTGCGCACGATCTTCCCCGAGGTCGAGGGCGCCCCCTCTCAGCGCATCCTGACCGGTGAGGCGGGACGTCCCCCGCTGACGATCAGCCAGGTGCCCGAGGCGGAACTCGCCGAGCTCGTCGAAGCCGAGGTGAGCCGGGGATTCGACGTCGGCACGGAACTCCCGTGGCGCGTCCGGCTGGTGATCCTCGACGAGGACGAATACGCCTTGGTGGTCACCGCGCACCACATCGCCGTGGACGGCTGGTCGATCGGTGTCCTGACCCGCGACCTGGGCATCGCTTACGCCGCGCGGTCGGAGGGGCGGGAGCCGGATTGGGCGCCGCTGCCGGTCCAGTACGCCGACTATGCGATCTGGCAGCGCGAGGTTCTCGGTGACCTGGACGATCCGGACAGTGTGATCAGCGGTCAGCTCGGCTACTGGCGTGAGGCGCTGCGTGATCTGCCGGAGGAGCTGGCGCTGCCCACTGACCGGCCGCGTCCCGCCGTCCCCTCGTTCAAGGGCGCGTCCGTTCCAGTCGGGATCTCCGCCGAGGCGCACAGTCGGCTGGTGGAACTCGCCCAGCACAGCGGCTCGACGGTGTTCATGGTGGTGCAGGCCGGCCTGGCGGTGCTGCTGTCCCGGCTCGGCGCCGGCACCGACATCCCGCTCGGCACTGTCACCGCGGGCCGGGGAGACGCCGACCTCGACGGCCTCGTCGGCTTCTTCGTCAACACGCTGGTGCTGCGCACCGACGTCAGCGGCAACCCCTCGTTCGCCGACCTTGTCGAACGTGTCCGCGAGACCGACCTGGCCGCCTACGCCCACCAGGACGTTCCGTTCGAGCGGCTGGTGGACGAACTGAACCCCGTCAGGTCGCTGTCGCGCCAGCCGCTGTTCCAGGTTTCGTACGCCCTGCAGAGCGTGCCCGTCGCGCAGGGCCGGTGGGACCTGCCCGGCCTGCGGGTCGAGCCGATGCCGCCGGGCGACGAGGCCGAGGCCGCCAGATTCGACCTGTCGATCAGCCTCGCCGAGCACCGCGGCCCCGAAGGGGAACCTGCGGGCATCGTCGGCGCGATCCAGTACGCCACCGACCTGTTCGACAGGCCCACCGCCGAGGCGCTGGCAGCCCGGCTGCAGCGGGTCCTCGAACAGGTAGCATTCGACCCCGACCTCAAGGTCGGCGAGATCCAGGTTCTGGACGACGCGGAGCGGCAGACGGCGCTGGTGGAATGGAACACCACCGCACGTCCTGTCCCGGCGGTGACGGTGCCGGGCCGGGTCCAGGAGTGGGCGCAGCGCACGCCGGACG
>NZ_BAABDO010000260.1:0-1493 GCF_039539665.1 Actinomadura keratinilytica | reverse complement strand
AGCGCGCCTCCAGCTCGGCATAGGTCAGCGACACCTCACCGCACCGCAACGCCACTGCGTCCGGCGTGCGCTGCGCCCACTCCTGGACCCGGCCCGGCACCGTCACCGCCGGACAAGGACGCGCGGTGGCGTTCCAGTCCGTCAGCAACGTGCGACGCTCGGCCTCGTCCAGAACATCGATCTGGCTGACCCTCAGCTCCGGGTCGGCCGCGACCTGCTCCAGCACCCGCGCGAAGCGGTCGGCGATGGAACGCACGGTGGACTCGTCGAACAGGTCGGTGGCGTACTGGATGCCGCCGCCGATACCCGCCGGCGCGCCGTGCTCGTCGCGCCGCTCCGACAGGGTCACCGACAGATCGAACCGGGCCGCCTCGGAGCCCTCGCGGGGCGGCAGCAGATCGACCTGGAGCCCCGGCAGCTCCCAGCGGCCCTGCCGGTCGCCCGCAGCGCTCTGGAGCGAGTACATCACCTGGAACAGCGGCTGGCGCGACAGCGACCTGACGGGGCTGAGGTCGTCCACGAGCCGCTCGAACGGGATGTCCTGGTGCCCGAAGGCGGCCAGGTCGGTCTCGCGAACGCGCTTCACCAGATCGGTGAACGACGGGTCGCCGCCGACGTCGGTGCGCAGCACCAGGGTGTTGACGAAGAACCCGGCGAGGTCGTCGAGCACCGCTTCGTCCCGACCGGCGGTCGCGGTGCCGAGCGGGATGTCGGTGCCCGCGCCGAGCCGGGACAGCAGCACCGCCAGCGCGGCCTGCACCACCATGAAGACGCTCGCGCCCTGCCGCTGCGCCACCTCGGTCAGGCCCGCGTGGACCTCGGCGGACACGCCCACGGGCGTCATCGCGCCCTTGAACGAGGGGACGGCGGGACGCGGCCGGTCCGTCGGCAGCGCCAGCTCCTCCGGCAGATCACGCAGCGCCTCACGCCAGTAGCCGAGCTGACCGCTGATCACACTGTCCGGATCGTCCAGGTCACCGAGAACCTCGCGCTGCCAGATCGCATAGTCGGCGTACTGGACCGGCAGCGGCGCCCAATCCGGCTCCCGCCCCTCCAACCGCGCGGCATACGCGATGCCCACGTCCCGGGCCAGAACGCTGAGCGACCAGCCGTCCACCGCGATGTGGTGCGCGGTGATGACCAGGATGTGCTCGTCCTCTCCAAGGACCAGCAACCGGACGCGCCACGGCAGTTCGCGCTCCACGTCGATGCTCGCCTCGGTCTCCTCGGCGAGCACCCGGTCCGCGTCGGCCGCCTCGACGGGCGTGATGTTCAGCCGGGGATGACCGGCGCGGCCCGTCAGGATGTGCTGGCGCGGGACGCCGCCCGTCTCGGGGAAGATCGTGCGCAGGCTCTCGTGCCGGTCGGCGACGTCAGCAAGGGCCGCTTCCAGCGCGGGGACGTCGAGCTCACCGGAGATGTGCAGGGCCAGCGGCAGGTTGTAGGCGGCGCCGGAGCCTTCCTCTTCGAGGCGGTTGAGGAACCACATGCGC
>NZ_BAABDO010000259.1:0-1529 GCF_039539665.1 Actinomadura keratinilytica | reverse complement strand
GACTCCTCACACCCTTGCAGGTATCAGAGCCTCCAACCAACTCGGGGAGGTCCAAGCATTGGCAGCCGGCATGGCCAAGCTGACGCTCTTCAAGGTCTTGGACAGGTCGCCCGGAAGCAGGGTGAGTATGAGCAGGCGGCCAAGCACCTCCAGGAGGCTCTTGCCCTCTACCAGGACATCGGCGACCGGCACGGCCAGGCCAACGCTCATCTACAATATGCGCGGCTGGCGGAAACCCAGGGACGGCGCAAGACGGCAAGCCATTCCTACCGATCCGCTGCCAAGCTTTATGCGGAAATCGGCCTTCATGAGTGGGCCGACCGCTGTTCCGCGGATTATCAGCGCATCCAAACCCACGCGACCCCGGAAGCGGACAGCCGGCCCCACGAAAGCGGTGACGTGCCGCTTCCGGCGGCGCCTGGGCGTGACGGATGAACTCGGCGGCGGGGCGCTGTGGGGCGCCGTGTTCACGCCGCCGAGGGGAATCACGTAGTCTCCTGGGCGCTGCAGGCCGCCATCCCGAGCATGCGGCGGGCCTCGGTGCCGAACAGCGCGTGTCGTTCGTACTCCCGGAAGACGTCTGCGTACCTGCGCACCTCGGCCGCGTCGGTGTAAGTCACTTCGCGTGTGAACGTCTCCACCGTCACGGCGAAGGTGCCGAACACCGTGAAGCCGTGCAGCGGCAGACGCGGCCAGCCGTCCGCCGAGCCGGGCACGATTCCCAGCCGCACGTTGGGCCGTTCCGCCAGCGTCAGCAGGTGGGCGATCTGCCCCGGTAGGCACGTCCCCGAGCCCGGCCGCGTCCGCAGCGCCGCCTCCGCCAGCACGAACGTGAACAGCCGGCTCTCGTCCGCCAGCACCGCGGCCCAATTCACCGGGCCGCTCCCGATGAACAGCGCGGACTGGGCCGAGTACTCCGCCGTCCGCAGCGGACCGGGAATGATGAACGCGCCGAACCCCCACACCGCCGTCGCCTGCTCGCCCAGTTCCACCGCCGCGCCGGGCCGGAAGCACACGCCCCTCTCGATCTGCGGGGGCGCCGTTTCCGCGTAGGCGGCCCGCACCAGGACGGCCAGCCGCTTGGCCTCCGCCTCTTCCATGTCCAGCACCGCGAACAGCCGCAGCACCGCCTCGGGGTCGGAGGCCCGCTCCCCCATCTCCACCTGCGACACCGTCAATTCGGGCACCCCGGCCCGCGATGCGATTTCGGCGTCCGTCAGCCCGGCGGCCGCCCGCCGCCACCGCAATTCCCGCCCGATCTCATGCAGCCGCTCCTTGCTCATATCCGGCGTTCTACCATCTCGGCGTCCGCTGTATTGGGCGGAACGGCGGTGAACAACGCGGAATCGCGTCCGATGTGGCGGGCCGCGTGCAGAAAGTGCGATATGTCATTCGCATCATGGCGCCGAGGAACTTCCCGGTATCTCGGTAGAATATGTGTTGATATGATCATTTCTGTAGCCGGTTCGGCGGTACACTGAGCCTTTTCCATCCTGATCACGCTGGTCACGGGGTTGTCGCGGTCTCGG
>NZ_BAABDO010000258.1:0-1586 GCF_039539665.1 Actinomadura keratinilytica | reverse complement strand
CGCGGGGGCCGCCCCCCGGGCGGCGGCCGACGCGGCGCCGGGGGAGGCCCCGGCGGCCGCGGTCGGCTGCCGCGGCGGCAAGGGCGACGCGGCGGCGCTGGTGCGCGCGGTCCGCGCGGGCGGCGCCATCACCCTCTCCCGGGGCTGCACCTACACGCTGACCCGGGCGTACGGCACGCGGTCCGTGCTGCCGACGATCACCAGGAGCACCAGGATCGACGGGCGCGACGCCACGATCGCCTACACCGGCCGCACACCGGTCGCCTCGTTCTTCCACGTCGGCGGGCCGTCCGGGCAGAGCGCGCAGAGCACGCCGCTCGCCGACCCGCCGATCGACATCCCCGGCCTCCTCGGCGGCCTGCTCGACGGCCTCGGCTCCGCCGCCGGGTTCCGCCGCGCGACCGCGCCGGCGGAGGCGGACCGGCTGCGCGTGGAGCTGCGCGACCTGCGGCTGGTCGCCCGCGGCGCCCGTGTCACCCAGGCGGTCACGGTCCGGCGCAGCGCGCGGGTCTCGCTGATGAACACCCGGGTGATCCCGCGCGGGCGGGCGGCCTACGCGGTGCCGAACGGCGCCCTGCAGGTCGCCGGCGACGCCGCGCAGCAGTGCACCGTGGACGGCGCCGCGCCGTCCGTCGAAATGGACGTCCGGCCCGCGCCGCCGCACGGCGCGGCGCCCGCCGACCCCGGCACGCTGCTGGCCACCCTGATCCCCGCCGCGGGCGGGGCGCGGTCCGCGGGCGCGCCGCTGTCCCTTGGCGCCGCCTCCGGCGCGGGCTGGGGCGACGACGGGGCGGACCCCGCCTGGCGGGACTTCGACTGGCGGCGCTACGGCCTCGGCGGCCTGCTGGAAAGCGACCGGCCCGGGCCCGCGGCGAACAGCACCACCACCAGCACCGCCGTGAACTGCCGGACGGGCGTCCAGGGCCGGACGATCTCCGTCACCTCCACGACGAACTCCCGCACGTCGGCCGGGCTCCTGCCGTGACCGCGCGGCGGGCCGGCCGGCGGCCCCGCCGGGCCGCGGGGCCGCCGGGTCAGACGCCGTCGGCGGACAGCAGCCGCCAGGAGTGGGTGACGGAGGCGCCGGGCGTGCCGAGGTCGCGGCCGCGGTAGGTCCACCGCCCGCGCAGCCGCCATGGTCGTCCGGTGCCGTCCTGCAGGAACACCTGGAGGGCGAAGCTGGCATCGTGCGCGCGGATGACCCCGGCGGAGTCGACCGCGGCGTTGAGTTCGGGCCCGCCGTCGCAGCGGACGCCCATCACGCGCGTCCCCGCGTCCTGCCGCAGGAGGCCCCGGGTCAGGTCGCGCACCAGCACGGAGACGTAGTCCGGGCCGAGCCACCTCAAGTCGGGCAGTGCGGCGGGCGGGGGGAATCCGTACAGTTCTGGACCGCCGGTCACAGGCGCACCGTAGCGCCGGTGGCTCGGTGCCGTCACGGGTTTCGTGCGCGGTTTTCCGCATCCGGCCGCGGTTCGCGGCCGCGCGGCCGGGGGCGCCGCGCGTTCCGCCGGGGCGGGACGGCCGGGACGACGCGGGCGACTTCGACCCCGTCTTCAGCTACCCCAAGCCGGTGCAGGACCCGCACC
>NZ_BAABDO010000257.1:0-1587 GCF_039539665.1 Actinomadura keratinilytica | reverse complement strand
GGTGCGGTGGCGGTGGTCGATGGGGGTCGGGTGTGGTCGTTTGCGGAGTTGGACGGGTTCGCTGAGCGTGTGGCTCGGGGTTTGGTGGCTCGTGGTGTGGGGCGGGGTGGTCTGGTCGGTGTGGTGATGGGCCGGTCGGCTGAGTTGGTCGGGGTGTTTTTGGGGGTGTTGAAGGCGGGGGCGGCGTATGTGCCGGTGGATCCTGCTTGGCCGCGGGCTCGTCGTGAGGCGGTGCTGGCGGGTGTGGATGTGGTGGTGGACGACCCGTCGCGGGTGCTCGCCGAGGAAGCGGGTGACGGCCGGGTTCGTGTCGGGGTGGGTGCGGATGATGCGGCGTATGTGATGTTCACGTCGGGTTCGACCGGTGTGCCCAAGGGGGTTGTGGCTACGCATGGCGGCGTGGCGGGTCTTGCTGCCGACTGCGGCTGGGGTGTCGGTGCGGGTGATCGGGTGTTGCTGCATGCGCCTCATGTGTTCGATGCGTCCACCTACGAGATCTGGGTGCCGTTGGTCGGTGGTGGTGCGGTGGTGGTTGCGTCTTCGGGGCAGGTGGGCGGCCGTGAGCTGGAGCGGTTGGTCAAGGCGCATGGTGTGACGCATGTGCATGTCACGGCGGGGTTGCTGGGGTTGTTGGCGGAGGAGTCGCCGGGGTCGTTTGCGGGTGTGCGTGAGGTGTTGACCGGTGGTGATGTGGTGTCGGTGTCGGCGGTGGAGGCGGTGCGGGCGGCGTGTCCGGGTGTGGTGGTGCGTCATTTGTACGGGCCGACCGAGGTGACGCTGTGCGCGACCACCTTTGAACTGGGCGTGGGCGACGATCTGCCCGGTGTGCTGCCCATCGGGCGTCCTCGCGACGATGCCCGCGTCTTCGTACTTGACCGGTTCTTGCAGCCGGTTCCCGCCGGGATGGTGGGGGAGTTGTACGTGGCCGGGGGCGGGCTCGCCCGCGGATACCTGGGCCAGCCCGGCCTGACCGCCGAGCGGTTCGTGGCCTGCCCCTTCACCGCCGGGCGCATGTACCGCACGGGTGACCTGGCCCGCTGGACGAGCGACGGCCGGTTGGAGTTCGTCGGCCGGGCCGACGAGCAGGTCAAGATCCGCGGGTTCCGGGTGGAGCCGGGTGAGATCGAGGCCGTACTGGCCGAGCATGAGTCGGTGGGCCGGGCGACGGTGGTCGCCCGCGAGGACCAGCCGGGCACCAAGCGCCTCGTCGCCTACGTCGTCCCGGCCGATGGCTCGATCGACACCGCAGTGCTGCGGGACCACGTGGCGGGGCGGCTGCCGGAGTACATGGTCCCGGCGGCGTTCATGGTGCTGGAGTCGCTGCCGTTGACGGTGAACGGCAAGGTCGATCGCGCCGCATTGCCGGCGCCGGACTTCGCGGGCATGGCGGGCGGCAGGGCGCCGGCCAACCCGGCCGAGGCGGTCCTGTGCGGCCTGTTCGCCGAGGTCTTGGGCCTGGAGACGGTCGGGGCGGATGACGACTTCTTCACCCTCGGCGGCGACTCGATCATGTCGATGCTGCTGGTGTCGCGGGCCCGCCGGGCGGGGCTGGTGTTCACCGCACGCCAGGTCTTCGAGCACCGCTCC
>NZ_BAABDO010000256.1:0-1609 GCF_039539665.1 Actinomadura keratinilytica | reverse complement strand
CGCTGAAGACTCCTTCTTCGAACTCGGCGGAGACTCTCTCCTCGCCATGCGGCTGGTCACTCGCCTGCGGGCGGTGTTCGAGGTCGAGGTCGGCATCAAGACGTTGTTCGCCGAGCCCACGGTCGCCGGTGTCGCGAAGGCCGTCACCGCTGGCACGGACCGGGCCCGTCCACCGCTGACGGCGCGACCCCGTCCGGACGTGGTGCCGCTGTCCTATGGGCAGCAGCGCATGTGGTTCCTCAACCGCCTGGAGGAAGCAGGCGAAGGCGCGGCCTACACCCTGCCGCTACTGCTGCGAATCTCCGGCGAACTGGACGTCCCCGCCCTGGAAGCGGCCCTGGCCGATGTCGCCGACCGGCACGAGAGCCTGCGCACGATCTTCCCCGAGGTCGACGGCGAGCCGCACCAGCGGGTGCTGACCGGTCGCGCCGGTCATCCCCGGCTCGAGATCGCCCGGCCCGGCGAGGACGTTGACCGCAGTTTCGATCTCCGGAAGGACCTGCCCTGGCGGGCCCGGCTGGTCGAACTCGGCCCGAACGAACACGTCCTTGAGATCGTGGCGCACCACATCGCCGTGGACGGCTGGTCGCTGGGAGTACTGGCCCGTGATCTCGGTGTCGCGTACGCGGCTCGCCGGGAGGGACGGGAACCAGGCTGGGCGCCGCTGCCGGTCCAGTACGCCGACTACGCGATCTGGCAGCGCGAGGTACTGGGCGACCCGGACGACCCGCACAGTGTGATCAGCGGCCAGCTCGGCTATTGGCGCGAGGCCCTGCGCGATCTGCCGGAGGAACTGACGCTTCCGACCGACCGGCCGAGGCCCGCCACACCGTCCTTCCGAGGCCGCTCGGTGCCAGTGACCTTGGGCCCGGACGCCCATGCGGGCCTTGTCCGGGTGGCGCAGCGAGGCGGCGCGACCGTGTTCATGGTGGTGCAGACGGCGCTGGCGGCGTTGCTGGCCCGGCTCGGCGCGGGGACCGACATCCCGCTCGGCACACCCGTCGCAGGCCGGGGGGACGCCGCGCTGGACGGGCTGGCGGGCTTCTTCGTCAACACGCTGGTGCTGCGCACGGACGTGAGCGGGGACCCGTCGTTCCTGGAACTCCTGGCGCGGGTCCGCGAAACCGATCTGGCCGCCTACGCGCATCAGGAACTGCCGTTCGAGCGGCTGGTGGACGAACTCAGCCCCGCCCGCTCGCTGGACCGGCACCCGCTGTTCCAGGTGATGTTCACCCTCCAGAGCGCCACGGGCGACCGGCAGGGACGGTGGGAGCTGCCGGGGCTCCGGGTGGAGCCGATGCCGCCCGGCGAAGAGGCCGAGACCGCCCGGTTCGACCTGTCCATCACCCTGGCGGAACGCCGCGACGAGGACGGCGTTCCCGTGGGCATCGGCGGAGAGATCCTCTACGCGACCGACCTGTTCGACGAGGCGACCGCGCAAGCTCTGTCCGATCGCCTCGTCCGCGTCCTCGAACAGCTCGCGGCCGACCCTGAGCTGCGTGTGAGCCAGGTGGAGGTTCTGGACGAGGACGAGCGGCGTGCGGTGCTGACGGACTGGAACGCCACGCAGGCGCCGGTCGCAGATGCCCTGATCCCCGAGCAGATCCAG
>NZ_BAABDO010000255.1:0-1614 GCF_039539665.1 Actinomadura keratinilytica | reverse complement strand
CTCGCCCAGGCCTGGCCCCTGTTCGTCCTGCCCGACGACAAGGTCCTCATCGCCCGCGTCCGCCTGGCCCACTGCACACAGCTGGTGCTCGGCCAGGTCCACCGCGCCGTCAACGCCGGAATCCCCGCCGCCGAGTGCGCCGACCACCTGCGCGCGTGCGTCCCGTGGTGGAGCGACAAGGCGATCGCCGGCTACCTCACCGATCGGGGCGCCGACCCCGCCCATCGCACGTACATGTGGGCCTACCCGGCCGGATTCGACTGGTTCGCCGCCCTTGCCGACGCGGACGCCGGGATAGTGCGGGAGGTACTCCATGCCGCATACCGGGACCCGCTCACCCCGACCGACCTGGCCCGGCTCTGGCCGGACGGACCGCCTATCGGCGGACCCGGCAGCCCTGCTCGTCTACGCAAGCCTCCAGCTGCCTGAGGTCCTGTTCACTCTCATCGACCGCGTCCCCGCCCACACCCCCGCGGCCGCCGCAGGGTGGCGCGTCGCCCCCTGCCTGGCGCGTTCGCCCTGGCCTGGTCCCCGGCGACACCACAGCCCGCGGCTACCTGCTCACCGGCCTCACACCCGACGAGTGGCGACTACTGGACGCCGTTGAGAACCCCTTGTACGACCTCAAGCGCTTGGACCTGGCGGACGGCCGCCACGGTTGGGTTTACGTCTGCAGCCCCACCGCAGAAGTAGGCGACGACGATTGGTCCGCCGACCACGCGCAGACCCACCACCTCCCCGACTACATCGAACGCTGCGCAGCATGGCGGCGCCGCTACGACGAAACCCGACAGCAACAGGCCAGCTGAGCCAAGAACGAAACGCTCATCTGGCACCACTTCGGCCCGCATCTGAGAGGCTTGCTCCGAGAGGCTCGACCGTCACGGTCGGGCAAGGCGGTTAGTTGACATACGACCGGGCTCTGCTCCTGCCGTCACGGCTGCTCCCGCCGGTCCCATCGCCCGTCACCGGCCCGTCCTGCATCTCACGACGATCCGCGCACATAATCTGCCCCCTTCAGCCCGATCCCTCACACAGATGAGTTCCGGGGGTGGGCCGGCCCGGTCGCTGCTACCTCGTGCTCCTCACCAAGCTGACAGTTGCGCTGCACTTGGCGGTGCCCGCTCGTCGGCTGCGGGTTCACGCCAGCGGCCTGAGCCTGACGGCTCAGGCCGTGTCGGACGCTTGTGCCTGTTGTGTCTGTCGTGTCAGTTGAACAGTTCGTCGGCCGAGGAGACCGTGGCGGCTCGGCGGACCCATGTCTCCAGTTGGTCGAGGTCCGTGCAGTCGAGGACGCGCTGCCGCTGTTCCTGTGTCGCCTTGATTCCTCGGGCCTCGAGGATCAGCAGCACGCTCTTGGCCTCTCCCTCGGCTTTGCCTTCGGCGATCCAGGCTCGGGCGGTTTCGCTGTACCAGCGGGACTCGGTCTTCATCTTCTCCTCCAGCGACTTGCGGACCGCCTCGGGGATCAGCGCGCTCACCCAGTCATGGTAACGGCGGGCGACCGCTCGGTCCTTTTCCGCGATCTTGTCGTGTGCGTGGACGATGGCGTCCAGGGAGTCGTCGGGGCCGGCGTGGAACATCGCCGACAGCACGCCCATGGCCGGGTCGGCG
>NZ_BAABDO010000254.1:0-1654 GCF_039539665.1 Actinomadura keratinilytica | reverse complement strand
CGCCATGCGCGACCGCCGCCGCATCGGGCGTGCGGGCGGCCTGCGCCTCCACCAGCTCGGGCGCCAGGACGTCCGGGACGGGCAGCGCGGTGTCGTTCCACTCGCCGAACAGGCGGTGCCGTTCGGGCTCCTCCAGCAGGTCGATGTCGCCGAGCCGCCGGCCGGGGTCGGCGGCGACGGCGGCGAGCAGCCGTTCCAGGCGGGCGGCCATGGACCGGGCGGTGCCGGCGTCGAACAGGTCGGCGGCGTATTCCAGGCGGCAGTCGATCCCGGCGGGGTTCCCGGCGGCGTCGCGGCGCTCGTCCACCAGCAGCGCCAGGTCGAAGCGGGACACGCCGGTGTCGACCGGGTCCAGCGCGACCGTCAGCCCCGGCAGCTCCACCCGCGCCGACGGGTCGGTCTGCATCGAGATCATGACCTGGAACAGCGGGTGCCGGGCCAGGGACCGCCGCGGGTTCAGCACCTCCACCAGGCGCTCGAACGGCACGTCCTGATGGGCGAACGCCGCAAGATCCGTCTCCCGCACCCGCGCCAGCAACTCGGCGAACGCAGGATCGCCCGAGGTGTCGGTGCGCAGCACGAGAGTGTTGACGAACACGCCGACCAGGTCGTCCAACGCCCGGTCCGTACGGCCCGCCACCGGGGAGCCGATCGGGATGTCGGTGCCCGCACCGAGCCGCGTGAGCAGCCCCGCCAACGCCGCCTGCAACACCATGAACAGGCTGGCGCGGTGCTCGCGGGCCAGGTCGGCGAGCGCGGCGTGCAGGTCGGCGGGCAGTGTGAACGGCACCTGCGCGCCCCGGTAGGAGGCCCGCGCGGGGCGGGGCCGGTCGGCGGGCAGTTCGAGCTGGTCGGGCAGCCCGGCCAGGGCCTGTTTCCAGTAGGCGAGCTGCCGTGCGGCCAGGCTGCCCGGGTCGTTCTCGTCGCCGAGCAGGTCGCGCTGCCAGACCGCGTAGTCGGCGTACTGGACGGGCAGCGGCGCCCAGTCCGGCGCCCGGCCCTCGGCGCGCGCCGCGTACGCGGTGATCAGGTCGGCGGCCAGCGGCTCCATCGACCAGCCGTCCCCGGCGATGTGGTGCAGCACGATCAGCAGCAGGTGCTCGTCGCCGTCGGCGCGCCGGCCGAGGCGGAACACGTGCGCGCGGACGGGCAGGTCGCGGGTCAGGTCGAAGCGGCGGGTGGCGGCGGCGAGGATCTCCCGGCGGCGTTCGGCGTCGGTGGCGTCGGCCAGGTCGGCGACCGTCAGCACCGGGTCGACCTCGTCGGGGTGGCGCAGGATCCGCTGGTGCGGCTCGCCGCCGATCACGGTGAACACGGTGCGCAGGGCCTCGTGCCGGGCCAGCATGTCGTCCATCGCGGCGCGCACCGCGTCCAGGTCGAGCCGGCCGGTCAGCCGCAGCGGGATGGGGATGTGGTAGACGGCCGAGCCGCCGTCCAGGTCGTTGACGAACCACAGCCGCCGCTGCGCGTACGACACGGGGAGGGGGTCGGGCCTGGGCCCGGCCGTCAGCGCGGGGCGCCGCCCGCCGGAGGTGTCGAGGCGCGCGGCCAGGGCGGCCACGGTGGGCGCCTCGAACACCGCGCGGACGGGGAGGTCGCCGCCGAGGGCGGCGCGGGCGCGTGCGGCGACGCGGGTGGCCTTGAGGGAGTCGCC
>NZ_BAABDO010000253.1:0-1671 GCF_039539665.1 Actinomadura keratinilytica | reverse complement strand
ATCTGGGCGGTGACTCGCTGCTGGCGATGCGGCTGCTCGCCCGGATCCGGGCGGTGTTCGGCACCGAGATCGGCATCCGGACCCTGTTCGCCGATCCCACGGTCGCCGGTGTCGCGAAGGCCGTGACGGCGGGCACGGACCGGGCCCGTCCGCCGCTGACGGCCCGGCCCCGCCCCGACAGGCTGCCGCTGTCGTACGGGCAGCAGCGCATGTGGTTCCTCAACCGCCTCGAAGGGGAGGGCGCCGGCGCCGCCTACAACCTGCCCCTCACCTTCGAACTCTCCGGTGACCTGGACGTGGACGCGCTGGGGGCCGCGCTCACCGACCTCGCCGAGCGGCACGAGACCCTCCGCACGATCTTCCCGCAGATCGACGGAACGCCTTACCAGCGGATACTCACCGTCGCAGAGGCCGGTTCGCCGCTGGAAGTGATCCAGGTGGCGGACGACGAGTTCGACCAGGTTCTCGCCGTCCAAGTCACTCAGGGATTCGACATCGAGCGGGAGGTCCCATGGCGGGTCCGGCTGCTCGACCGTGGTGACGGACGCTACGTCCTGGTCATCGTGGCGCACCACATCGCGGTGGACGGCTGGACCATGGGGCTGCTCGCACGTGACCTGCGCGCTGCCTATACCGCGCGGCGCCAGGGCAGCGCGCCGGAGTGGCCCGACCACCCCATCCAGTACGCCGACTACGCGATGTGGCAGCGCGAGGTGCTGGGTGACCCGGATGACCCGGACAGTGTGATCAGCGGTCAGCTCGGCTACTGGCGTGAGGCGCTGCGTGATCTGCCGGAGGAGCTGGCGCTGCCGACCGACCGGCCGCGTCCCGCCGTCCCCTCGTTCAAGGGCGCGTCCGTTCCGGTCGAAGTCTCCGCCGAGGCGCATGACCGCCTGGTCCGGTTCGCCCAGCGCAGCGGCTCCACGGTGTTCATGGTGGCGCAGGCGGCATTGGCGGTGCTGCTGTCCCGGCTCGGCGCCGGCACCGACATCCCCCTCGGCACCGCGACCGCCGGACGTGGGGATGTGGCGCTTGACGAGGTCGCCGGCTTCTTCGCCAACACGCTGGTATTGCGCACCGACGTCAGCGGCGACCCGTCGTTCGCCGACCTGGTGCAGCGCGTTCGCGAGACCGACCTGGCCGCCTTCGGGCACCAGGACATCCCGTTCGAGCGGCTCGTGGACGACATCAACCCTGCCAGGTCGCTGTCCCGCCAGCCGCTGTTCCAGGTGATGTTCGCCCTCCAGAACCTGCCTCAGGTCCGCGGCGGCTGGGACCTGCCCGGCCTGCAGGTCGAGCCGCTACCGCCGAAGGACGTCACCGAGGTCGCCCGGTTCGACCTGTCGGTCAGCCTGACGGAACACCGGGATGAGAACGGCGCGCCGATGGGGATCGGCGGCGGCATCCAGTACGCCACCGACCTGTTCGATGAGTCCACTGCTCGTGCCCTGGCCGACCGCTACGCACGGGTGCTGGAGCAGGTCGCGGCCGATCCGGAACTGCGTGTGAGCCAGGTGGAGGTTCTGGACGAGGCCGAGCGGCGTGCGGTGCTGACGGACTGGAACGCCACGCAGGCGCCGGTCGCGGACGCCTTGATCCCCGAGCAGATCCAGGCATGGGCGCAGCGCACGCCGGACGCAGTGGCGTTGCGGTGCGGTGAGGTGTCGCTGA
>NZ_BAABDO010000252.1:0-1702 GCF_039539665.1 Actinomadura keratinilytica | reverse complement strand
TCGACGGCGTCGGCGTCGGCGAGGGGGCGGGCGATGGCGGCGAGTTCTTCGACGGTCTGGTGCTGGAACACCTCGCGCGGGGAGATCACCAGCCCGGCCTGACGCGCCCGCGACACCAGCTGGATCGCGATGATCGAATCACCGCCCAGGTCGAAGAACCCGTCGTCGACGCCGACCCGATCCAACCCGAGAACCTCGGCGAACAACCCGGCCAGCACCTCCTCCTCGGCCGTCCGAGGCGTCCGCGACGACACCCGCACCGACAACCCGGGATCGGGCAGGGCGGCGCGGTCGAGCTTGCCGTTCACGGTCAGCGGCAGCGCATCCAGCTTCACCACCGCCGCCGGGACCATGTACCCGGGCAGCTGGGTCGCTGCGAACCCGCGCAGCTCGGCCGGATCGATCTCGTCGGATGTGACGACGTAGGCGATCAGGCGGTCGTCGCGGACGATCACCGCGACGTCGGCGACCGCCTCATGCCGCGCCAGAACCGCCTCGACCTCGCCCAGCTCGATCCGGAACCCGCGCAACTGCACCTGCAGATCGGACCGGCCGAGGTACTCCAGGCGCCCGTCACTGCGCCACCGGGCAAGGTCGCCCGTGCGGTACATGCGCGTGCCGGGCGCACCATAGGGGTCGGGCACGAACCGTTCGGCCGTCAGCGCGGGCCGGTTCAGATAGCCGCGCGCCAACCCGGCCCCGGCCACGTACAACTCCCCCACCACACCCGGCGGAACCGGCCGCAGCCTCTCGTCCAGAACATAGATGCGCAAATCGGGGATGCCCGTGCCGATGAGGCTTCCCGGAGCGGTCGCCGCATGGACGCGATCCAGCCGCTGGTAGGTGACGTGGACGGTGGTCTCGGTGATGCCGTACATGTTCACCAGCACCGGAGCATCGTCCGGATGCCGGGAGTACCAGTCCTCCAGCCGCCCCAGCTCCAGCGCCTCACCACCGAACACCACATACCGCAACGCCAGATCCGTACCGGGCGCCTCCCGGTCGGCGGCCATCAACTGGTAGAACGCCGACGGCGTCTGACACAGCACCGTCACCCGCTCCGCCGCCAGCAACCTCAGGAAGTCCTCCGGAGACCGCGACGTCAGATACGGCACCACCACCAGACGGCCCCCGTACGCCAACGCGCCCCACAGCTCCCACACCGTGAAGTCGAAGGCGTAGGAGTGGAACAACGTCCACACATCATCCGGCCCGAAATCGAACCAGCACTCCGTCGACCGAAGCAACCGCACCACATTGCGATGCGGAACCACCACACCCTTCGGACGACCCGTCGAACCCGACGTGTAAATAACGTAGGCCGGGTGCTGCGGGGAGATGTCCCGCCCCAAGTTGGAGTCGTCGTAGCCGGGGGCGTCCACGTCCTCCGGCCCGAGGACGAGCGCGGGGCGCGCGTCGTCCAGCATGAAGGCGATCCGGTCGGCCGGGTAGTCCGGGTCGATCGGCACATACGCCGCCCCCGCCTTGAGCACCCCCAGGATCGCCACGACCAGATCCACCGAGCGCGGCAACCGCAACGCCACGAACCGCTCCGGACCGGCCCCCCGCTCCACAAGACGACGCGCCAACCGATTCGCCCGAGCGTTCACCTCCCCATACGTCAACGACACACCCTCACACGACACCGCCACCGCACCAGGCCGAACCGCCACCTGCGCCTCGAACAGATCAACGATCGTCG
>NZ_BAABDO010000251.1:0-1737 GCF_039539665.1 Actinomadura keratinilytica | reverse complement strand
TTCATTTCAAGATCATCCAGCCGTGTCGCCGTCACCAACGTCCATGGTCAGTACATCTAGGCGACGGGACGAGCGTTCAAGGTTCGCGTCACCGACTCCGCCATGATCACCAGCGACTAGAGCGCTCTAGGTCCGCCCGCTAACCAGCGGCACCCACGCCGCGCATCCGGACTCCCGCCCCGTCGGGATGTGCCGACGCTGGGCAGCGCCGACGGACGCAAGGCGACGGGCGGCGCGGGCGCCGGAAGGCTTCGGAGATCAGCGCGAATGCCTCACGCAGAACCGGAAAAAGATGCCAACCCGCATGTGACCGCCCCGCCCTTCATGCGGACCGGAGCAAGGCGGCTTTGTGCCGTCGGCCGTCAGTGATCGTCCGCACCGACGGCCGACGGGAACACCGCGAACCCGCCGTCAGTGCGGGATGCCGTCGATGATCGCCCGCGCGCCCTTGCGGGCCAGCGTCGCCGCGACGAACGCCCCCAGTTCGGGGGCGCGGTCGGGCGTGTCCCATTCGTGCGCGTAGGCGAACGTGCCGCCCTCGCGCGAGAACACCATCCCCAGCAGCGACAGCTGCCCGTCGGGCGTGGTCGTGCAGTGCCCGGCGATCGGGCTGTTGCAGTGGCCCCGAAGGCTGTGCAGCATCGTGCGTTCGGCGGTCGCGTGCACGCGGGTCACCGGGTCGTCCAGCAGTCGCGCCAGCTCGACCAGCGCCTCGTCGGTCTCGCGCACGTGCAGGCAGATGATCCCGGCGCCGACCGCCGGACACATCTCCTCCAGCGACAGGACCTGGTCGGCGCGGTGCTCCATGCCGATACGCCGCAGGCCCGCCCCGGCCAGGATCATCGCGCCGAACCGCTGCTCGGCGTCCAGACGGGCGAGGCGGGTGTCGACGTTGCCGCGGATCCGGTCGACGTGCAGATCGGGACGCACGCGCAACAGCTGCGCCTTGCGCCGTACGGCCGATGTGGCGATCTTCGAGCCGGGAGGCAGGTCATCGAGGTGCGAGTACTTCGAGCCGGTGGGGAACACGACGACGTCGCGGACGTCCTCGCGCGGCAGGTACGCGGCGATCACCGTGCCGGGTGCCAGCGGCACGTCCCCGGGAACGTCCTTGAGGCAGTGCACCGCCATGTCGATCTGCCCGGTCACCAGGGCCTTGTCGATCTCCTTGAGGAACGCCCCCTTGCCTCCCAGCTGGGCCAGGTCGCCGCGCCAGGCATCGCCGGAGGTCTGAATACCGACGATCTCGACATCCAGGCCGTCGACCTGCCCGGCCAGCAGATCGCGGACAAGGTGGGCCTGGGCCATGGCCATCGGAGACGTGCGGGACCCCAGCCGGAGGCGCCGTCCACTGAGCACCCGTCCACGGTAGACCGCTACCGGAGCGGGGGAGGGCATCACCGCGGAGGTGGCGCGTTCGATCTCGGCCATCAACGGTCCTTCGCGTAATGGCGGGGCGGACTGCCACGCCATGGAAACCGCTCCACCTGTCTGGTGCCGCACCCCCGGGAGGTAACCCGTGCACACGGGGGCTCGGCAGTCTGGGGGCGGCGGCGCGGCAGTGATGACATATCGGCCGGCCGCGCCGCCGCCGTCCGGGGACCGCGGCCCCGGGTGTGGTGTGTGCCGCTAGGTAAGGTCCGGGGCCACGGGCTCGATCTCAGACCGGGTTGTCGGGGGAGTCGAGGTAGACGTACTGGAGGTCGTGGAAGACGGCGACGCCGAACCGGTCAGTCG
>NZ_BAABDO010000250.1:0-1769 GCF_039539665.1 Actinomadura keratinilytica | reverse complement strand
CTTCCCCTCACCGCCAACGGCAAACTCGACCGCACCGCCCTCCCCGCCCCCGACTACGGCGGACGTTCGGGCGGACGTGCCCCGCTGAACGCCACGGAAGAGGTCGTGTGCGGCCTGTTCGCCGAGGTCCTCGGCCTGGAGCGGGTCGGGGCGGAGGACTCGTTCTTCGAGCTGGGCGGAGATTCGCTGCTGGCGATGCGGCTGCTCGCCCGGGTGCGGGCGGTGTTCGACGCCGAGATCGGCATCCGGGCGTTGTTCGCCGCGCCTTCGCCGGCGGGCGTCGCACGGGCCGTCTCGGCGGAGGACGGCGCGGGACGTGCCGCACTCACCGCGCGTCCCCGTCCGGAGCGGGTGCCGCTCTCCTTCGGCCAGCAGCGCATGTGGTTCCTGAACCGGCTGGAGCAGGAGGGAACGGGCGCCGGCTACAACCTTTCGCTCGCGCTGCGCCTGTCGGGCAGGCTGGACGTGACGGCGCTGGAGGCGGCGCTCGCGGACCTCGCCGACCGGCACGAGACCCTCCGCACCGTCTTCCCCGACGACGGCGACACCCCCTACCAGCGGATCCTGACGGGCCCGGCCGGACAGCCGCGGCTGCGGATCGACCGGATCGCCGCCGAGGACCTCGGCGCCGCCCTGGCCGCCGACGCCACCGCCCGCTTCGACCTCGGCCGCGAGCTGCCCTGGCGGGCCCGGCTGCTCGTGCTGGACGACGACGAGCACGTCCTCGGCATCGTCGCCCACCACATCGCGGTGGACGGCTGGTCCATGGGCGTCCTGGCCCGCGACCTGGGTGTCGCGTACGCGGCGCGGCGGGAGGGGCGGGCTCCGGACTGGCCGGCGCTGCCCGTCCGGTACGCCGACTACGCGATCTGGCAGCGCGAGGTCCTCGGCGACCTGGACGACCCGAGCAGCCTGATCAGCAGCCAGCTCGGCTACTGGCGCGACGCCCTGGCCGGTGCCCCGGAAGAACTCGTCCTGCCGACCGACCGGCCCCGCCCGGCCACGCCGTCGTTCCGGGCCGGGACGGTGCCGATGAACGTCGATCCCGAGACCCATGCCGGTCTGCTGCGGCTGGCGCAGCGCGGCGGCGCGACGGCGTTCATGGTGGTGCAGGCGGCGCTGGCGGCGGTGCTGGCGCGGCTGGGCGCGGGCACCGACATCCCGATCGGCACGGTGGTGGCGGGCCGGGGGGACGCCGCGTTGGACGGGCTGGCGGGGTTCTTCGTCAACACGCTGGTGCTGCGCACCGACGTCAGCGGCAACCCCTCCTTCCTCGATCTGCTGGCGCGGGTCCGGGACACCGACCTGGCCGCCTACGCCCACCAGGACCTGCCGTTCGAGCAGCTCGTGGACGACCTCAGCCCGGCCCGCTCGCTGGTGCGGCACCCGCTGTTCCAGGTCATGCTGGCGTTCGGCAACATCCCCCCGGCCTCCTGGACACTGCCGGGCCTCCAGGTCGAACCCCTGCCGATGCAGGAGGGCACCGAGGCCGCCCGCGTCGACCTGTCGCTGTCGCTGGCCGAACACCGGGACGCCGACGGCGCTCCGGCCGGCCTGGAAGGCGGGCTGCACTACGCCGCCGACCTGTTCGACGAGTCCACCGTCCGCGCGCTGGCCGACCGGCTCACCCGCGTGCTCCGGCAGGTCGTCGCCGACCCCGACCTGCCCGTCGACCGGCTCGACGTCCTGGACCCGGCCGAACGGCACACGGTCGTCGACGGCTGGAATGCGACCGCTCGGCCGGTGGCGGGTGGTTCGTTGGTGGATCG
>NZ_BAABDO010000249.1:0-1807 GCF_039539665.1 Actinomadura keratinilytica | reverse complement strand
ACCTGCGCAGCGAACAGATCCACCAACGTCGCAGGCTCCACCTCATGCGCGGTGTGGTTCCACTCCGACAGCACGGCCTCGCGTTCGTCAGCGGCCAACACGTCCAAACGGCCCACCAGCAGCCCGGGGTCGGCCGCCATCTGCTCCAGCAACCGCACCAGCCGCCGGGCCAGCGTGCGGGCAGCGGGCTCGTCGAACACGTCGGGGCGGTAGTCCAGCTTCAGTTCGAGTCCGTCACCCGGCCCGACCACGAGCGACAGCGGGTAGTGGGTGGTCTCCTGGACGTCGCCTCCGGTGAAGCGCAGGCCGCCGAGGTCCGGCGGGCCCTGCTGGTCCATGGGGTAGTTCTCGAAGACCAGCAGCGTGTCGAAGGTGGCGCCGGAGCCCGCGAGCCGCTGGATCTCCGCCAACCCCAAGTACTGGTGGTCCAGCAGCACCGACTGCTCGGCCTGCACCCGGCCCAGCAGCGCCGCCACCGTCTCCCCCGGGTCCAGCGTCACCCGCACGGGGACGGTGTTGATGAACAGCCCGAGCATCCGTTCAACGCCAGGCAGGTCCAGCGGCCGGCCCGCGACGGTCGCGCCGAACACCACGTCACGACGTCCCGTCAGCTTCCCGACCAGCAGAGCCCACCCAGCCTGCACGACCGTGTTCAGCGTCACCCCGACGCCGCGGGCCAGGTCGCGCAGCCCTTCGGCGAGCGTTTCACCGGCCTGGACGGTCAGGCTGGACGGCGTCACCGGGACGTCGCTCGCCGGGGCGACGAGCGTCGGCTCCTCGACTCCGGCGAGGGCCTCGCGCCAGGCGGCCCGCGCGCGGTCCTTGTCCTGGCGGGCCAGCCACGCGAGGTAGGCCCGGTAGGAGGTGGCCCGGGGCAGGCCGGTGGTGGCGCCTCCCGCCGTGTAGACGGCCCACAGTTCGTTCATCAGGACCGGCAGGGACCAGCCGTCCAGGACGATGTGGTGGGTGGTGATGACCAACCGGTGCCGGTCCGGCGCCAGTTTCAGCAGGAGCAGCCGGAGCAGCGGCGGGACCTCGAGGTCGAAGCGGCGGCGGTGTTCCTCGGCGGCGAGGCGGGCGGCCTCCGCCGACGCGGCGTCCGGCGCCCGGTCGGACAGGTCCACCTCACGCCAGGGGATCTCCACACCCCGGTAGATCACCTGGACGGGCGCGCCCGTGGCGCGCTGCCGGAACCCGGCGCGCAGGCTCGCGTGCCGGTCGAGCAGCGCCTGCCACGACCTTCTGAGGACCTCGGTGTCCAGCGGGCCGTCGAGGTCGAGCACCCGCTGCCCGACGTACACGTCCGGAGCGTCCTCGTCGTAGACGGCGTGGAACAGCAGGCCCTCCTGCAAGGGCGACAGCGGCCACACTTCCTCCAACATGGACTCGCTCACTTAGGCCCCTTCCGCGCCGTCTTCTTCGCCGTCTTTTCGAATTCGTCGAGTTCGTGCTGGGAGATATCGGTGAGGGGGAAGTCGGACGGGGTGTGACCTCCGGCGTCTCCGCCGTCGGTGTGCGCGACCAGCCCGGACAGCATGGCCGTCCACGTCCCGGCCAGTTCCTCGACCGCGTCGGCGTCCAGCAGTTCCTCCGGCCAGGACAGGGTCAGGGCGAGGACGGGGCCGCCTGCGAGGTCCTGGACGACGGCCGAGATCTCCAGGGTGTGCGAGGCGGGCATGCGGGGATCCACTCCGCCGTCCAGGCCCCCGACGGGCTGCCACGGGCCGGGCTGCCGCTCGTCGGCCGTCGCGGTGAAGCGGCCGAGGTAGTTGAAGCCGATCTGCGGCGCCGGCAGCGCGGCCAGTTC
>NZ_BAABDO010000248.1:0-1846 GCF_039539665.1 Actinomadura keratinilytica | reverse complement strand
TCGGCGCCGCCCGCGCCGCGTTCGCCGCCGCGCCCCTGGCCGCGGCCGCGCCCACCCTGCACGCGCTGATCGAGGCGCAGGCCGCCAGGACCCCGGACGCCACGGCCGTCGCCGGGGACGCGCCGCTGACCTACCGGGAGCTGGACCGCCGGGCGCAGGCCGCCGCGCGGCGCCTGCGGGCCGCCGGGACGCGCCCGGCCGACATCGTGGCGGTCGCCGTCCCCCGCTCGGCGGAGCTGGTGGCCGTCCTGCTGGGCGTGCTGAAGGCCGGCGCCGCCTACCTGCCCCTCGACGTGGACCTGCCAGGCGAACGCCTGGCGTACATGCTCGCCGACTCCGGCGCGCGCACCGTCCTCACCACGCGCGAGGCGGCCGGGCGGCTGCCGGACGTCGACGGCGTGTCCCGCGTCCTGCTCGACGGGCCGGACCCCATCGAGCCAGGCGCCGCCGAAGGCCCCGGCGCCGTACGAGCTCAGGTCGGACCCGACCACCCCGCCTACCTCATCTACACCTCCGGCTCGACGGGCCGCCCCAAGGGGGTGCTCGTCCCGCACCGCGCCATCGTCGGCCAGCTCGCCTGGCTGCGCGAGCGGTTCGGCCTCGGCGCCGACGACCGGGTGCTGCACCACCTGTCGGCCGGCTTCGACGCCTCGCTGCTGGAGCTGTTCTGGCCGCTGTCGGCGGGCGCCGCGATCGTGCCGGTCCTCCGGCCGGGCGGCCACCGCGACCCCGCCCACCTGCTCGGCCTCATCCGCGAGCACGGCGTCACCACGATGGCGATGGTGCCGTCGATGCTCGCCGCGTTCCTGCAGTCCGCCCTGGACGCGGGCGAGCTGGCGGCGGTGCGCGGCATGCGCCGCGTCCTCAGCGGCGGCGAGGCCCTGACCGGCGCGTTCGCCGAACGCTGGCGCGAACTGACCGGCGTGCCCATCCACAACGTGTACGGGCCGACCGAGACGACCGTCCAGGTCGCCCACTGGGAGCACGACGGCGCGCAGGAGGGCGCGGCGGTGCCGATCGGGCGCCCGGTGGCGGGCACCCGCCTGTACGTCCTGGACGCGAGCCTGCGCCCGGCGCCTCCGGGGGTGCCCGGCGAGCTGTACGTCGGCGGCGTCCAGCTCGCCCACGGCTACCACGGGCGCCCCGGCCTGACGGCCGAGCGGTTCGTCGCCGACCCGTTCGGCCCGCCCGGCGACCGCATGTACCGCACCGGCGACCTGGTGCGCCGCCACCGGCGCGGCGACGGCACCGAGTACCTGACCTACGCGGGCCGCGCCGACCGGCAGATCAAGATCCGCGGGAACCGGATCGAGCCGGGCGAGGTCGAGGCGCGGATCGCCGCGCGGCCGGGCGTGGCGCGCGCCGCGGTGGTCGACCGGCACGACGGGCCGCGCGGCGGCCGGCTGGTCGCCTACGTCGTCCCCGCGCCGGGCGCCGGGCTGGACGCCGCGCGGCTGCGCACCGCGCTGGCGCGGACGCTGCCGGACGCGATGGTCCCGTCCGACGTCGTGCTGCTCGACGAGCTCCCGCTGACCCCCGGCGGCAAGATCGACCGCCGGGCCCTGCCCGCCCCCGCGCCCGCCGCAGGGCGCGCGCCGGGGCGCGAGCCGCGCACCGAGCGCGAGCGGCTGCTGTGCGAGATCTTCGCCGAGGTCCTGGAGACCGAGCGGGTCGGCGCGGACGACGACTTCTTCGCGCTCGGCGGCGACAGCATCCTGTCGATCATGGTGTCCGGGCGGGCGAACCGGGCCGGGCTGGCGATCGGCCCGCAGGAGGTGTTCGAGCACCGCACACCGGCCGCCGTCGCCGCCGCCGCGGCCGCGGCCGCCGCCGCGCCCGGCGCCCC
>NZ_BAABDO010000247.1:0-2045 GCF_039539665.1 Actinomadura keratinilytica | reverse complement strand
CGGTGACTCGCTGCTGGCGATGCGGCTCATCGCCCGGATCCGGGCGGTGTTCGACGCCGAGATCGGCATCCGGACGCTGTTCGCCGAGCCCACGGTCGCCGGTGTCGCGAAGGCCGTGACGGCGGGCACGGATCAGGCCCGTCCGCCGCTGACGGCCCGGCCCCGCCCCGACAGGCTGCCGCTGTCCTACGGGCAGCAGCGCATGTGGTTCCTCAACCGCCTCGAAGAGGCGGGCGCCTCGTACAACATGCCGTTCGGGCTGAGGCTGTCCGGTGCTCTCGACATCGCGGCGCTTGAGGCCGCCCTGCGCGATGTGGCCGACCGGCACGAGACCCTCCGCACCATCTACCCCGAGGCCGATGGAACCCCCTATCAGCTTCCCTTGGCGGACGGTCACCCCGAACTCGTGATCAGCCAGGCGGCCGGTGAGGACGAGCTCAAGGCCCTCTTGGAGGCCGACGCGGGCCGGGGCTTCGACGTGGAGTCCGAACTGCCGTGGCGGGTCCGGCTGGTGGTGCTCGGCGAGGACGAGTACGTCCTGCTCATGGTGGCCCACCACATCGCGGCCGACGGCCTGTCGATGGGCGTCCTGGCCCGCGACCTGGGTGTCGCGTACGCGGCGCGGCGGGAGGGGCGGGCTCCGGACTGGCCGGCGCTGCCCGTCCGGTACGCCGACTACGCGATCTGGCAGCGCGAGGTTCTCGGCGACGCCGACGACCCCGGCAGCGTCATGAACCGCCAGCTGAGCCACTGGCGGGAGGTGCTGCGGGGCCTGCCGGAGGAGCTGGCGCTGCCGACCGACCGGCCCCGGCCCTCGGTGGCCACGTTCGAGGGGGCGTCGGTGCCCCTGAACGTCGATGCCGAGACCCATGCCGGTCTGCTGCGGCTGGCGCAGCGCGGCGGCGCCACGGTGTTCATGGTGGTGCAGGCGGCGCTGGCGGCGGTGCTGGCGCGGCTGGGCGCGGGCACCGACATCCCGATCGGCACGGTGGTGGCGGGCCGGGGGGACGCCGCGTTGGACGGGCTGGCGGGGTTCTTCGTCAACACGCTGGTGCTGCGCACCGACGTCGGCGGCAACCCCTCGTTCACCGACCTGCTGGCGCGGGTCCGGGAGACCGACCTGGCCGCCTACGCCCACCAGGACCTGCCGTTCGAGCGGCTGGTGGAGGAGCTCAACCCGGCGCGGTCGCTGGTGCGGCACCCGCTGTTCCAGGTCATGCTCGCCTACGGCAACGTCCCGCCGATCCGGTGGGAACTGCCGGGCCTGGACGTGCGGCCGATGCAGTCGGACTCCCTGCCGCCGACGGTGGTGGGTGCCCGCTTCGACCTGTCCATCATGCTGGCCGAGCACGCGTCCGGGCTGGAAGGCATGATCCAGTACCCGACCGACCTGTTCGACGAGAGCACCGTCCGCGCGCTGGCCGACCGGCTGGTCCGGGTGCTGGAGCAGGTGGCCGCCGAGCCCGAAGCACCACTGGACCGGCTGGAGATCCTCGACCCCGCCGAGCGCGAACTGCTCATCGACGGCTGGAATGCGACCGCTCGGCCGGTGGCGGGTGGTTCGTTGGTGGATCGGTTCGCCGCGTGGGTGGTGCGTTCGCCGGGGGCGACGGCGGTGGTGGGTGCCGGTGGTTCGTGGACGTTCGCCGAGTTGGACGCGGCGAGCAGCCGGGTGGCGCATGAGCTGGTGGTTCGTGGTGTCGGGCGCGGTGATCTGGTCGGTGTGGTGGTGGAGCGGTCGCCGGAGCTGGTGGCGGTGTTGCTGGGGGTGTTGAAGGCCGGTGCGGGGTATGTGCCGGTCGATCCCGGTTATCCGTCCGCGCGGATCGCGCTGATGCTGGCCGACGCCCGCCCGGCCCTCGTGGTCTGCGCGGAGCGGACCCGGCCCGTCGTCCCCGACGGGACGCCGGCGTTCGTCCTCGGTGACCTGGACGCCCGGCCGGTCGCGCCGCCGAACGTGGCGGTGTCGGCCGACGACGTGGCGTATGTGATCTTCACGTCGGGTTCGGCGGGTGTGCCGAAGGGGGTGGCGGTCCGCCATGGCG
>NZ_BAABDO010000246.1:0-2062 GCF_039539665.1 Actinomadura keratinilytica | reverse complement strand
GGCGACTCCCTCAAGGCCACCCGCGTCGCCGCACGCGCCCGCGCCGCCCTCGGCGTGGAACTGCCCGTCCGCGCGGTGTTCGAGACGCCCACCGTCGCCGGGCTCGCCGAACGCGCCGCGTCCGGCGGGCAGGCCGAACGGCCCCCGCTGCGGCCCGTGCCCGCCGAGCGGCGCCCCGACCCGCTGCCCGTCTCGCACGCGCAGGAACGCCTGTGGTTCCTCAACCGCCTGGAGGGACCGACCGCCACCTACAACATGCCGATCCCGCTGCGGCTGACCGGCGCGCTCGACTACGCGGCCATGCGCGCCGCGCTGCGCGACGTCGTGGCCCGGCACGAGTCGCTGCGCACCGTCTTCGGCGACCACGACGGCCGCGCCCACCAGCGCGTCCTCGCCGACGCCGACCCGCCGCTGGAGATCACCGGCATCGCGCCCGACGGCGACCTGCCCGGCGCGCTGTTCATGGCCGCCACCCGCGGCTTCGACCTGTCCCGCGACCTGCCCGTCCGCGCCCACCTGTACCGGCTCGGCGAGCACGAGCACGTGCTGCTGATCGTGCTGCACCACATCGCCGGGGACGGCTGGTCCATGGCGCCGCTCGCCCGCGACGTCATCACCGCCTACCTCGCCCGCCGCGACGGGCGCGCCCCCGACTGGGCGCCGCTGCCCGTCCAGTACGCCGACTACGCGCTGTGGCAGCGCGACCTGCTCGGCGACGAGGACGACCCCGGCAGCCTGGCCGCACGGCAGATCGCGTTCTGGCGCACGGCGCTGGCGGGCCTGCCGGACGAGATCGCCCTGCCCGCCGACCGGCCCCGCCCCGACCGCGCCTCCTACCGGGGCGGCCAGGTCTCCTTCGACGTGCCGGAACGGCTCCACCAGGCGCTCGCCGACCTGGCCCGCCGCCACCACGTCAGCGTCTTCATGGTGTTGCAGGCGGCGTTGGCGGGGCTGCTCACCCGGCTCGGTGCGGGCACCGACATCCCGATCGGCTCCCCGGTGGCGGGCCGTACGGACCGGGCGTTGGACGACCTGGTCGGCGTGTTCGTCAACACTCTCGTGCTGCGCACCGACACCTCGGGCGATCCTGCGTTCGCCGAGTTGCTGGCGCGGGTGCGGGAGACGGATCTTGCGGCGTTCGCCCATCAGGACGTGCCGTTCGAGCGGCTGGTGGAGGTGCTGAACCCGCGGCGGTCCCTGGCCCGGCACCCGCTGTTCCAGGTCATGCTGACCCTGCAGAACAACCCCGAGGCGTCGACCGACCTGCCCGGCCTGCGCGTGGCCGTGGAACCGGTGGACGCCGCGGTCGCCAAGTTCGACCTGGAGTTCATGCTGGAACCGGCCCGGGACGGCAGCGGCGGCCTCACCGGAACCGTCGAGTACGCCCTCGACCTGTTCGACCGCGACACCGTCGAACGCCTCGCCGCCTGGTACGTCGACGTCCTGGAGGCCGTCGCCGCCGACCCCGAGGTGACGATCGGCGCGCTGCGGCTGCCCGGCGCCGACGACCTGCGCCGCCCCGCCGCCGCGGCACCGGTGAAGAGGCTCGTCGCCTACGTCGTCCCCGCCCCGGGCCAGACGATCGACGCCGAGGAACTGCGCGCCCACGTGCGCGAACACCTGCCCGAGGCGATGGTGCCGTCCGCCGTGGTCGTGCTGGACGAGCTGCCCCTGACCCCCAACGGCAAGGTGGACACCAAGGCACTGCCGCGCCCCGACCTGGCGGCGGCACCGGCCGCGGCGCCCTACCGCGCGCCGCGCGACGCCCGCGAGGAGACCGTCGCCGCCATCATCGCCGACCTGCTCGGCGTCGCCCGCGTCGGCATCGACGACGACTTCTTCGCGCTCGGCGGCAACTCGCTCATCGCGATGCGGGTCGTCAGCCGCGTCCGCCGCGCCCTCGGCGTCGAACTGCCCGTGCGGGCCCTGTTCGAGGCGCCCACCGTCGCGGGGCTGTGCGCCCTCCTCGGCGCCGCCCGCGAGACGGGACGCCCGCCGCTGGAACGGCGGGACCGGCCCGAGGTGATCCCGCTGTCGTACGCGCAGCGGCGCCTGTGGTTCC
>NZ_BAABDO010000245.1:0-2107 GCF_039539665.1 Actinomadura keratinilytica | reverse complement strand
CCCGCCTTCCACACCCCCAGCAGCACGGGCACCACGTCCACCGAACGCGGCATCAGCACGCCGACCCGGTCTCCGCGGCCCACGCCCGCAGCCGCCAGCCGGGCGGCGAACCCTCCGGCGGCGGCGTCCAACCGCTCATACGTCAGCGAGTGGACGCCGTCGCAGACGGCCACCGCGTCGGGCGACCGGCCAGCCCGAGCGGCGATCATCTCCGGCACCGTCGCCCGACCGGCGGGGCCGCCGACCGCGTTCGCGCGTTCGGCGAACAGGTCCGCCTCGGCCCGGGTGAGCACCTCGAACGCGCCGACACGGCGTCCCGGGTCGGCGGCGGCCTGCTCCAGCACCCCGGTAAGGCGCTCCGCCAGCGCCGCCGCCGTGCGCTCCTGGAACAGGTCGACCGCGTAGAGCAGGTCGCCGTCGAGGCCCGCCGGTGCGCCCGCGGCGTCCCGGTGCTCGGTCAGATAAAAGGACAGGTCGAACATCTGGAAGGACGACTCCGGCCGTCCGACCAATGCGTCGAGCCGTTCCGGAGTCGCCGCCAGGCCCGGCAGATTCCATGCCGGTTCGGGAAAGTCGTCGATGACGAGAAGGGTCTGGAAAAGGGGATGGCGCGCGAGCGAGCGCCGCGGCCGCAATTCGTCCACCAGGAAATCGAAGGGGACGTTCTGATGGGCGAACGCCGCCTGGTCCGCCTCGCGTACGCGCGCCAGCAGCTCGGCGAAAGTCGGATCGCCGTGCAGCGGCGTGCGCAGCACGACCGTGTTGGCGAAGAACCCGACGAGGTCGTGCAGCGCCGCGTCGGGGCGGCCGGGGGTCACCGTGCCCAGCGGGATGTCCGCGCCCGCGCCCAGCCGGCTCAGCAGGAGGGCCAGCGCGGCCTGCACCACCATGAACAGGGTGACGCCCTCGCGGGCGGCCAGTTCGTGCAACGCGGCGTGGAGCCGCGGGTCGATGCGCAGCGGGACCGCCGCGCCGCGATGGGACGCCACCGCGGGCCGCGGCCGGTCGGTCGGCAGCGCCAGCTCCTCCGCCGCCCCGTCCAGCGCCCGCCGCCAGTGCCTCAGCTCCCCGGCCAGGGCGTCTTCGTCGGCCAGCAGCTCGCGCTGCCACACCGCGAAGTCCGCGTACTGCACTTTCAGGGGTTCCCAGTCGGGGGCGCGCCCGTGCACGCGCTCCCCGTAGGCGGTGCACAGGTCGCGCACCAGCACCCCGGACGACCAGCCGTCCCACGCGATGTGGTGCAGCACCACCAGCAGGACCCACTCGTCCTCGCGCACCTCGAGCAGCGTCACCCGCCACGGCAGGTCCCCGCCGAGGTCGAAGCCCCGGGCCAGCTCCGCGCCGACGGCCGCGCCGATCTCGTCCTCGCGGACGCGGACCGTGCGCGGCTCCGGCAGGGCGTCCGGGCCCGTGCGCACCTGCTGGCGCGGCGCGCCGTCGACCTCCGGGTACACGGTGCGCAGCACCTCGTGCCGCTCGGCCACGTCGTGGAGCGCACGCCGCAGGGCGGAGCCGTCCAGCCGACCGCGCAGCCGCACGCAGAACACCTGCCGGTAGACCGCGCCGTCGCGTTCCAATTTGTTGGCGAACCACATCCGCTGCTGCCCCGGCGACAACGGAATCACGTCCGGCCGCGGTCCGGCGATAATCGCGGATTCCTTGCTCATTGGCAATTCCCGAAATAATTGGCGACTACAGCGGTCGGCTCATCGAAAACGCAGGATGCCACGCCGATGATCACGGGTCAATCGCGGTGCGGCCGGGCCGGCGGGCGCCTTGTCCCGCGGCGGGACAACGCCCCGTGTGAGACCTCTCATACGGTGCGTGAAAAGAGGCCCGAAAACGTGCGCACGGCCGCCGCGGCCGGCACTCGAACACATGACCGCATGTGGTCATTCAACCGGCTTCCGCTCTGTTGGACAGTGCGCCGGAAGAACGCTATTCCGCCTCGGCGGGACGGCCCGGGGGCGCCCGCTCCGCCCGGGAGCACCGCGTGCCGGCGGCCCGCGCACGTCATGTGCGGCGATGCCGCTGATCGTCCTGCATGCCGGACATTGAGCCTTTCCCCGTAACGATCCGCGACAGTGCGTGATCGTCTGGGTGGTGC
>NZ_BAABDO010000244.1:0-2199 GCF_039539665.1 Actinomadura keratinilytica | reverse complement strand
GTGAAGAACCACAGGCGGCCGCCGTCCTCCGGCCGCGGTCGGCAGGTGATCGTCACCGAGATCCCGGTCGCGTCCTCGACGTGCAGCCTGTCGGTGGTGTCGGTGACCGTCAGCCCGCGCACGGCCAGCTTCCGGCCGAGCGCGGTCAATGGGTCATACTGGTACATCAGTCGGACCTCCAGCGTCCGGCGAGGCCCCGGATTCCGCTGCCCACCAGCGGCCCGGGGCCGATGGCTTTGTGCCATCCGTCACAGACCATCCACCCGGCGTATGCTGGACTGCCAGAGGTTTGACACTCTTTGACACCCCCGCATGCGCACGAGAGGCTCCGAGGCGTCAAACCGCGTCAAACTGCGGCGTCCCTCGCCGCCGCATGCGTCAGGATCAGCACAAATGCCTGCCTCGCCGTCCACGTCAGCCCAGGCCGCTCGTCGGCGCCTGGGCGAACAACTGCGTGAGATGCGCCAAGCCGCTGGCCTCAGCGGCGTGGTTTTCGCCCGTGAGGCGGGCTGGCGTGACTCCTCGCTCGTCAGCCGCATCGAGCGGGGACAGCGAACGATCACCGCCGATCACGTGCGGCTGTGGTGCCGGATATGCGGCGCATCCGAACAGCGCACCGAGGAGCTACTGGCCGAGCAGTCCGCTGCCGTGAGGATGTGGCGCACCAACGCCCAGCTCAAACGCGCCGGGCTACGCCAACTCCAGACCGAGGACCGCGACCGCTACCAGCAGGCCCGAAGCATGCGGTTCTACGCCACCAAAGGCATCCCCGGCCTGCTGCAAACCGAGGCGTACGCGACGTGGGCGCTGCGGTCGATCCGGCACGAGTTCGGCATGGAGCACGACGACGTCGCCGAGGCCGTCGCCGCTCGGATGGAGCGCAACCGCGTACTGCGCGGCCCCGGCCGGTTCGCCATCATCCTGGAGCAAGAGGCGCTCTGGCACCGCACCTGCCCGACCACGACGCACCGTGAGCAGCTGCTGTACCTCCTCGACGCCATGCGGCTGCCATCGGTCAGCCTCGGCATCATCCCCTGGGCCCGCGAACGCAACGTCAATGGGTTCGGAGTGTGGCCAGACGAGACGTTCCTGATCAGCAACGACGAGCAGGTCACCGTCGAGCTGGTCAGCGGCTACCTCACGATCACGACACCCGAGGAGATCCGCGCCTACATACGGGCCTGGGAGCGTATGGCGGCCCTGGCCGTGCACGGCGACCAGGCCGTCGCGATCATCCGGGCCGCGCTCGCCGCGCTGGACGAATACGAGTCTTAGCGGGCGGGTTTGTAGTCGGCGTGGTCGACAGCGCGGTTCCACACCTGCTCGAAGGCGGCGACGACCGGGCCGACACGTACCGGGTCCGACACGAACTCGTACTCCCGCAGGGAAGTGCCGTCACCGGCGTTGAAATTGAACGCCACAAGCCGGGAGTCGATGATGTAGAAATCCGCGGGTGGGATGAGCAGGTCGTAGGCGTCCCGCCGCGACAACCAGCGCACCTGCTCGCCCGCCTCAACGTTCCATTCCGTGTGCGCGTGCTCCCATTCGATGTAGTCCGACCACGGCTCGGACACGATACGGGCCCGGCGCATCACCACGCCGCGGCTGGTGATGCCGCGGACGAACTCCATCCAGTTCTCCATGCTCGCGCGCATCTTCTCGCGCGGCGTCTTCTTCCCTGATGCCTGCCACTCCAGGAAGTCGGGCTCGGGCGTGTATTCGTCGCGCTGCTCCAGGTGCACCACGCTGTACTTGGCGGCTTTGATCAGGTCTATGAGAGCCGTCTTGCCGTGCCCCACTCGCCCCTGCTCGTAGGTCCCGGTCGCGGCCTCGGCCAAGATGGGCGCGAGCCGAGCGGGCTGCCACACCACCGCCTCGTCAGCGCCGAGCGGACTGTGCGCGGCGAGCTTGGCAAGGATCATCGGGTCCGTGACGCGCTTGCCTTGCAGGTAGAAGTCGCCGGTGTCCGGGTCAACGAACACCGCAGGGCATTCGAGTTCTTTCGACTTATCGTCGGCGCCGACGAAGTCGATCCGGACGTCGCGCATGGGGCACCTCCGCGTCCGCTGCTCTGGGGCTTGCCTTGACCCTAGCCACGGCGGACAGCAGATGTCAGCCGCCCAGGCGCACCGTCACCTGACCGATCTAGGTGTACTGACCATGGACGTTGGTGACGGCGACACGGCTGGATGATCTTGA
>NZ_BAABDO010000243.1:0-2386 GCF_039539665.1 Actinomadura keratinilytica | reverse complement strand
CGGCGGCCTCCCACCCGCCAGCCGCGTCACCAACCTGTCGGGACAGAACACCTAGATGCGCGCGGCCAATCCAAGGGGTGCTGCTGAAGTCCGTCCGCTCGTGTCAGGGACCCCACGATGGATGCGTGTGGGTGGTGCCTTCGGGGCGCTTGCTCCTCTCCCCCTCCTCGCTGCCCGGCCGGTGGCCGTCGCGAGGGGCAAGCTGGGGCCCGACCTCGTCCGCCGTTCCCGCTCGGCACGGTGAGCCACGGCGTGGGGGCTGCTGCCACCGCCCGGTGCTTGCCGGTCGCCATGACAGCCAGGCATAGGACTCCCCCGCCAAGCCGGGAAATCTGCTAGACGCTGCGGAACTTGCTCCAGCACGACGCGCTGTTCGCCGCCTGGATCGAATAGCCCGAGCCTCTGGGCTCCGCGCAGGGGAATTTCACGCTCGCCAGGGACGCTCGCGCACTGCGGGTCGCTTCAGTGTTCGGCGTCGGAGGCTGCAGCGTTCGGCCGCTGTCACCTCGGTGCTGTAGGTCGGCCGCATCGTGTCGAGCTGACGCCTTCCGCAGACAGATCGGGACCGGCAGGGCGCTGCCGTGGACCCCCGCGCGGCATCGCTCCTGTCCCCTGCGGGCCGTCCTGCCTCCGGCGCGGCGGCGTCGATCTCGATGCCCGGGGGTGCGCGAACGGCATGACGCCGAACAGATCGTCGGCGGCCACCCCTCTGAGAGGTCTCCCTGCAGCCTGCTCAGCCACATGGAGGGGTGTTAACGCCGTTTCCACCCCCGGACGGCATCTTCCGACGACCCGGTGCTGCTGACCCCCGCCGACATCCCCGGCCGTGTCTGCCGCGCCACCCGAGAGGTGCCGATGCCGGGCACCACCTGAACACCTCTACCGCGCCCGCTCCGGCTGAGGGCCGGGGTTGCCGCTGGGCAACCCGCCGCGGGGGCAAGGGGCACGCTTTCAGAGCAGGTGTTAACGCCGTTCCCACCCGAGCGCTGCGCTCCCTCATTCGCGGAGGAGTGTTAACGGCGTTCCCACTCCCCTACTTGACCGGGCCGACGCTCACGCACTTCACCCGGGTTCAGAGCCGCCGCGCGAAGCGGGAAGCTCGGCGAGGGCGGCACCCGGAAGGTGCCGACGCAGAGACCGCCTGAAGACCCACACCACCCGCACCGGCTGAGGGGCAAGGTTGCCAGCTGGCAACTCGCTGCAGAGCAAGGCGGGGTTCCGCAGCAGTGTTAACGCGTTCCCACCCCGCTGAGCCCAGCTTGACGCCCGCGCACTTCATCCGGAGCACGAGCCGCCGGGGGCGAGCTGAGGAGTTCGGCGCTGTCGAGAGGTGGGCCGGTGAAAGTTCACAGTCGTTAACCGCCTCTTGTGCCGCACCGCATGTTGGAGTGGTTCTGCTGTGTAGCCCCGCGCACGGAGTCATGCAGAGGCGCTCGCCGCTCGGGTTGCCACCGGGCACCTGCTGAGCAGGGACCACGCATCCGGGTGCAGGTGTTAACGCCGTTCCCACCCCTCCGCCGTGTCCGACCCGGCACTCGCACTTTTCGCCCGAGACAAGAACCACCGGGCGAAAGCTGAGATGCTCGGCGACGGCAGCGCCCGGGAGGTGCCGACGCAAAGACCGCCTGAACACCTGCACCACCCGCACCGGCTGAGAGGCGGGGGTGCCAGCGGGCAACTCGCTGCAGAGCAACGGCAAGGCATCCACAGCAGGTGTTAACGCCGTTCTCGCCCGAACGCTGCGCTCCCTCATTCGCGGAGGAGTGTTAACGGCGTTCCCACTCCCCTACTTGACCGGGCCGACGCTCACGTACTTCACCCGGGTTCAGAGCCGCCGTGCGAAGCGGGAAGCTCGGTGAAGGTGGCACCCGTGAGGTGCCGACGTTGAGAACGCCTGAACACCTGCACCATCGGCTCCGGCCGACGGCTGAGGTTGCCGCTCGGCAACCTGCCGCTGGCTATGGGCCAGTCCTCGGGAGCGGGTGTTAACGCCGTTCCCACCGGGGTCCTGTGCGTTCCCCTCACGGAGGGGTGTTAACGGCGTTCCCATGCCGCCTCCCGCGCTGTGTCGCACGTCCGAGGTCCGGTCTTCTGCGGCCCGCGCACTGAGGCATCAGCCCGTCATGCCCAAGAGGTGCCTCGCCCCAAGAGCGCGCTTTGAAGCTGCCGCTGGACAACCTGCTGCTGAGTATGGGCCACGCTTCCGGAGCGAGTGTTAACGGCGTTCCCACACCGCCGTGCTCGACCCGACGTCCGCGTACATGAGCGAGGACCGCTGCGTGGCAGCTGTGTTGTTCAGCGGCATCCGTGAGGTGGTGGTGCACGTGCCTATCGTGCTGTGTCCCGGCGGCCTGAACTGCACCCACCGCGCAACACCCGGCGCCCG
>NZ_BAABDO010000242.1:0-2436 GCF_039539665.1 Actinomadura keratinilytica | reverse complement strand
ACACAGTCCCAAGATCGTCCTCAGCCAAACATCAAGATCGACCGGACAGGCCCTAAGGCAGTGCGACGAGAACCCGCCTCGTTTGAGAGTGTGCTCGGAACAGGCGCCGCGTTGCGACGAAACCATAGCAGTGGCGCGTGGTGGCGGAGCCGAGTGGTGGTACGAGAAGGGCGCTGGCGTCTATCTCGCCTTGTACCCCGATCTTGAACTGGCTGTCGACGCTCTGTGCACCTTGCTCACCGCTACCAGGCATGACCGTTCTTGCCTCCAGCGGTCAGGACACGCAATGCCAGTTGCTCTTCCGGGAGCCGTCGAGCCCGAGACGAGTTGAAAAGGGCTTCGGTGACCCGTGGAGATTCGCGGGACTTCACGTGTCACCGGGCAGGGCCGTTGTGGGAAGACCAGCGGCCCAGCAAGGAAGGTGGAGGCGGCGCCGTCGGGGATCGTCCCCCCAATCCACTGACCGCGCCGCCTCCACCGGCAATCGCAATCTGAGAAGTGAGGTGAACCATGAGCTTTGACAGGGGAAGGCACGCGGCGACCACCGACCGGCCGACGCCGCACAACCGCAGACGCGAGCACTTGGCCGCACTCCATGCGGCCATCCAGGTCCGCCCTGACATGGATGGCCGCCTCGTCCAGCAACGCGGAGTGTCCTGGGTCAACGTCTCGCGGTACGGAAAGCCGCGCCGCGCAGTCAACGTGAGTTGCGACTACCGCAACGGCGGCTGGTGGTTCTGCTGGCTGGCCGACGGGTCACCGATCGCACGTGTCGAGGATGTCACCGGGTGCATCGACAGGCTCACCCGTGAACTGAACGGGACCGTCACATGAGTTCCCTGCCTGCAGACCTGGACGCAGCGGCCATGTTCGCCCTACGGAGTCGTATGCATCGTCGTCGGCGTGGAGCACATGCTGCCTAACAACGGTGTCCCCAAGCTCTCCCCACCCGACAGGATCTTGTGACCTGCGAGAAGATGAGAACACGGCGGCACCCGGTAGGGCTCATCACCGAGCCGCGCCAGGAGAGCGCACCGGGTGCCGCCGCGCACCAATCGACACTTCGCATGGCAGCCCCCTGAGCAGCTCGTAGTCGTCCCATCCGGTGGGGTCAGGGGCCGATTGTCGCCAGCCGTATAGGACCTCCGATCGCGAGTGTGGGCCGCTTGCCGACATCGGTACCAGATCGGCTACGGACGGCTGTTGATGAGCGCTCGGGATTGCGCGAGGAAGTCCTTGGCCGGGGCGGACCGGCGGAACGGGGTCAACGCGTCGGCGAAGCGGCGTAGATGGCCCAGGCACCGCGCGGAGTTGACCTCAGAGCTGAGGATGGCGACTCCTTCGTTCGCCTGGGCCAACGCGGCGTCGAGGTCAGGCTGTTGCTGTTTGATGTAGGTGGTGGCGAGGAGAAACTTCCGTAGGGCGCGTTCGCGCGAGTATGTGGAGCCTTGGAGTTTAAGCGCGCGGCGGAGGTGGAACCGCGCCTGGCGGTAGTCTCCGATCTTCATGTGGCAGTAGCCGGCCTGCGCGTGAGCTTGAGAAAGGTTCATCCAGTAACTCCACCCGGGATCTCCGGTGGAAGTTGGTTGGTCGGCGAGGGCGTCGAAGGCGGCGTCGATCGCGCGGTTCGTGGTGGCGGCGCGGCGGGTAGCGGTAGCGGTCTGATCGTTGGCGCTGGCTTCGGCTGCGCGGAGCGCAAGGATGGCCCTGACCTTCGGGCTGGCGCCGGGGTAGGCGCTGCGGGCGGTTTCGGCGAGTATCACTGCCTCGCGGCCGCCGTCGAGGTCTTTGGCCTGGCAGGACATGAACCCGAGTATGTTGGCGCCCAGCGCGCGGTCACCAGCAGTGTGAGCGGCGTGGAGTCCGGCGATCCAGTAACGCTGAGCGTGTGCGTGCTGGTTGTCGTCGAAGGCGGCGAATCCGGCCAGGCGCAGCAGTTCGCCGGCTGTGGCGTGCAGGCGGCGGCCGACTGTGGCCGTGTAGCTGTGTTCGTCCAGCAGGGTGGTGACGTACCGCAGGTGTTCGTGGATCAGGCTGAGGAGTTGCCCGCCGCCGATCTGGTCGTCCATGCGGCGCAGTCGGTCGGTGATGTGATCCAGGTCGTCGACGACACTGATCGGGACTTTGGAACCAGCGGCGCGTGCGGCGGCCTGTGCGGGGTGAGCGATGAGCCATTCGTGGGCAGGTGCGGTCAGCGCTGTGCCCATCAGCATCATGAAGTGGCGCCGGTCCATGAGGCCAGCGTGGGTGACCGCACGGAGTGCGCGCAAGGTCCCCGCCGCAGTCCATGGAGTCTGTAGACCGGCGGCCGCAGGTACGGTGTCCGGCTCGTCAGGAGGCCAGCCCATCTCTTCGACGGTGATGGTCCTGCCCAGCTCCTGACTGAGCCTTTTCCATCCTGATCACGCTGGTCACGGGGTTGTCGCGGTCTCGGTG
>NZ_BAABDO010000241.1:0-2572 GCF_039539665.1 Actinomadura keratinilytica | reverse complement strand
CGGCTGCGGACCCGCGCGCCGCGCGGGGGCGGTGCGGCGCCGGAGGTCCCGCGGTGACCGCCCCGCGCCGGCCGCTGTCGCCGCTGCGGCTGCGGCGCCCCGTGCGTTGGCAGGACCAGCGGGCCACCTGGCGCGACGCCAAGCCGTCGATCATCGCGGCGGCGCTGAAACGGGCCGCCGCCCGGCCGTCCGGCAACTGGTACGTGCTGGGCGCCAGCCGGGACATCGGCCGCGGCGGGCGCCCCTACGCGCGGACGGTCGCCGGGCTGGAGGTCATCGCGTGGCGCGGCCGCGACGGGCTGCTGCGAGCGGGCGCCGGCACCTGCCCCCATCTGGGCGCCCCGCTGCGCGACGCCCGCGTCGTGTGCGGTGCGGTCGTGTGCCACTGGCACGGGCTCGCCCTGGACGGGACCCCCTACGCGGGGTGGGAGCCCTACCCCGCCTACGACGACGGCGTGCTGGCCTGGGTGCGGCTGGACGCGGTCGGCGGCGAGCCGCCGCTGGAGCGTCCCGTCGTGCCGGACAGGCCGGAGGCGGCGCGCCGCATCGAGGCGGTGTTCGACGCCGAGGGAGTCTGCGAACCGGAGGACGTGATCGCCAACCGGCTCGACCCCTGGCACGGCGGCTGGCTGCACCCGTACTCGTTCGTCGATCTGACGGTGCGGCGGGCGCCGGCGGAGCGCCCGGGGGACGATCCGGGAGAGGACGACTGCTTCCTCGTGGACGTGTCGTTCAAGGTGGCGGGCCGCGCCGTCGTCCCGGTCCGCGCCCGGTTCACCGCCCCCGGACCCCGCACGGTCGTCATGCGCATCCTCGACGGGGAAGGCCGCACGTCGGCGGTGGAGACGCACGCCACACCGCTCGGGCCGGGCCCGGACGGCGCTCCGCGGACCGCCGTCGTGGAGGCGGTCCTGGCCGTCTCCGACCGGCCGGCGTTCGCGGTCGCCCGCGCGGCGGCGCCGCTGCTGCGCCCCCTGATGCGGCAGGCCGCCGGGCGGCTGTGGCGCGACGACCTCGCCTACGCCGAACGCCGCTGGAAGCTGCGCGCGTCCGGCCGGTTCCCCGGGTGAGACGGGGCCGGCCGGTCCAGGTCGCGTCCGGCGCGGGTCCGCGCGGCCAGGGCGGCCAGCGCGCGCAGCATCCGCGAGCGGCCCGCCCGCGGCACCGTCCACAGCGGCTGCCCCCGGACGCCCCAGCGGGCCAGCAGCGCGTTGGCGGCCAGGAAACCGCTGGTCGCGGCCCGCTCCATCAACGCCACCGGCAGGTCCGTGCGGACCAGGTCGCCCGCCACCACCACGTCCGGGTGCGGTGTGCGCACCGTCGGCCGGTCGCGGTGGCCGCCCGCGGCGAACAGCGGGCAGTCCTCCCGCCACAGGTGCCGGACGTCGACGATCCGCGCGCATCGCGTCTCCGGGTAGACGCGATGCAGCTGGGCCACCAGACGCTCCTGTTCGGCCGGCCGGTCGCAGACCGCGGGCAGCGCGTAGGCGTGCAGTTCGACGACCGAACCGCCGGTGCGCGCGGCCCAGCGCGCCGCCTCGCCCTCCCAGCGGTCCAGCACGCTGACGTTGTCGAGCGTCGCGAAACCGCCCGTGGCCACGAACCCGGGCCGGCGGGCGAGCGGCGGACGGTCCAGCCACAGCCGCGACACCAGGAACGGCGGCGCGGTGCGCAGCCGCTGGACGCGCGCCCGCCACGCCCGGTCGCCCAGATCCGGCGAGCGCGCGACCACGCCGCGCAGCCCGTTGACGTCCAGCGCCAGCACCACCGCGTCGTACCGGCCGAAGTCGCCCTCGGCCACCACGTCGGCGCCGCCGTCGGCCCGCGGCCCGATCCGCTCCACGGGGGTGCCCGTCAGCAGCCGCACCCCCCGCGCGGCCAGGTAGGCGGCCAGCGGGTCCCACAGCGCCTGCGGGAACGGTTCGCGGACGACGTCGAACAGCAGCCCCTCGGCCGACCCGAGGAAGTAGACGTGGAACATCAGCGCCAGCTCGGCGGCCGACAGCCGCTCCGGGTCGGCGAAGAAGCTGCGGGAGAACACCTCGAACGCCAGCCGCCGGGCCGCGTCGGGGAACCCCACCGCGGCCAGGTACCGCGCGGCGCCGGTGCCGTCGAGCCGCTCGTAGACGTCCGGGACGCGCACGTCCAGCAGGGGGCCGGCCGCCGCCAGGTTCAGGCGGGCCAGGTCCCGCCAGCGGAAGCTCGGGCTGAGCGCCACGAAGCCCAGCGCGTTCCACGGCGGCGTCCTCGGCACCCTGGCGAACCGGTCGGACCGGCCGTCGCCGTGCAGGAGCGGATAGTCCGGCAGGCCCGCCAGCATGCCGAGGTCGGCGTCCACCCGGCGCAGCAGCCCGCGCAGGTTGTAGTACTGGCGGAAGAACGCGTGGAACCCGCGGGTCATGGTGGCGCGGGAACCGTCGGCCAGTGTCACCGGCCACCCGGCCAGCCGCCCGCCGAGCGCCGCCTCGCGCTCGTACAGCGTGACCCGCGCGCCGCGTTCGGCGAGCGCGGCCGCGGCGGCCAGACCGGCGATGCCGCCGCCGACGACCGCGACGGCGGGCGCGTCGCCGTC
>NZ_BAABDO010000240.1:0-2573 GCF_039539665.1 Actinomadura keratinilytica | reverse complement strand
CTTCCCCTCACCGCCAACGGCAAACTCGACCGCACCGCCCTCCCCGCCCCCGACTTCACCGGGCGAGCCGAGGGACGCGCCCCCGCCACCCCCACCGAAGCCCTGCTGTGCGAGCTGTTCGCCGAGGCGCTCGGCGTGGAGCGGGTCGGCGCCGACGACTCCTTCTTCGAGCTCGGCGGCGACTCCATCCTCGCGATCCTCCTGGTGTCCAAGGCCCGCCGCGCCGGCCTGAAGATCACCACCAGGCAGGTGTTCCAGCTCCCCTCGCCCGCCGGGCTCGCCGGCGTCGCCGAATCCGTCACCGGCGACCACGAGGAGCCCCCGGCCGAGGCCGAGGCGGTCGGCCGGGCACCGCTGACCCCGGTGATGCGCGACCTGGCCGAACGCTCGGGGCGCACCGCCCTGGAAGGCGGCTTCTTCCAGGCCGCGCGGCTGGCCGTGCCCGCCGGGCTCAGCCTCGACCGGCTCATCGCCGCGCTGCGCACGGTCATGGACCGCCACGACATGCTGCGCGCCCGGCTGGACGAGCCGTGGGAACTGGTGATCCCCGAACCGGGCACCGTGGACGTCGCCGCACTGGTCCACCGCGTCACGGCCGAAGCGTCGGAGCACGCCGTCGCCGAGCGGCTGCAGCTGGCCGGCGCCCGGCTCGACCCGGCGGCCGGGGTGATGACCCGGCTCGTCTGGTTCGACGCGGGCCCCGACGCCGAGGGCACGCTGCTGTGGGTCATCCACCATCTCGCCGTGGACGGCGTGTCCTGGCGGGTGCTGCTGCCCGACCTCGCCCACGCCTACGAGCACCCGGACGAGCCCCTGGACCCCGTGCCGGTGTCCTTCCGCAGCTGGGCCCTGGCACTGTCCGCCGAGGCGCGGCGCCCCGAGCGGACCGCCGAGCTGCCCGCCTGGAAGGCGATGCTCGACCACCCCGAACCGCCGCTCGGCGGGCGCCCGCTGGACCCGGCCCGCGACCTGCTCGCCCGGATGCGCCGGGTGACGAGGACCGTCCCGCCCGAGACGACCGGCGCACTGCTGACCCGGGTTCCGGCGGCCTTCCACGCGGGCATGGACGACGTCCTGCTCGCCGCGCTGGCCGCCGCGCTCACCGAGACCCGCGGTACCGGCGGCGTCCTGGTGGACGTCGAAGGCCACGGCCGGATCGCCCTGTCCGACGGCATGGACCTGTCCCGGACCGTCGGCTGGTTCACCAGCACCCATCCGGTCCGCCTCGACGCCGGGCCGATCGACCCCGCCGAGGTGCGCGCCGGCGGCCCGGCCGCCGGAGAGCTGATCAAAAGGGTGAAGGAGCAGCTGCGCGCGGTGCCGTCCGACGGGCTCGGCTACGGGCTGCTGCGCCACCTCAACCCCGACACCGCCGCCGAACTGGCCGCACTGCCGGCGCCGCAGATCGGATTCAACTACCTCGGCCGTTTCACCGGCGGCACCGGCAACGGCGCCCGCACCGCCTGGCGGCAGATCGGCGAGGGCGGCGGCGCCGACCCCGCGATGGCGGCCCCGCACGCCCTGGAACTCACCGGCCTGGTCCGCGAACGCCCGCACGGACCCGAACTGGAACTGTCCCTCAGCTGGCCGGAGGGCCTGCTCGACGAGGCGGAGGCCGACGCCCTCGCCGCCGGCTGGACGGCCATGCTCGCCGGCCTCGTCGCGCACACCGACGGCACCGGCGCCGGCGGCCACACACCGTCGGACTTCCCGCTGGTGACGCTGGCCCAGGACATGATCGACGAGCTCGAAGCCGAGTACATGGACGAAAGGGGAACGCGGTGACGCAGAGGCGGGTCGAGGACGTCTGGCCCCTGTCGCCGTTGCAGGAGGGGCTGCTGTTCCACGCCCTGTACGACGAGCGCGCCCTCGACGTCTACACCGTCCAGCAGATCGTCGAGCTGGACGGCCCCCTCGACGCGGACCTGCTGCGCCGATCCTTCGCGGCGCTGCTGGACCGGCATGCCAGCCTGCGCGCCGCCTTCCGCCAGCCCGCCGGATCGCAGCAGCTCGTCCAAGTGATCATCCGCGGTGCGGCGCTGCCCTGGCGGGAGATCGACCTGTCCGGCTGGGCGCCGTGCGCCGCGTCGGCGGAGGCCGACCGGCTCGCCGACGACGAGCGGAGCCGCCGCTTCGACCTGGAGGCGCCGCCGCTGCTGCGGCTCCTGCTGGTCCGGCTCGGCGAGACCAGGCACCGGCTGATCGTCACCGTCCACCACATCGTCATGGACGGCTGGTCCATGCCGATCCTGATGCGGGAACTGTGGGCCGTGTACGCGGCGGGCGGCGACACCTCCGGGCTGCCCTACGTCACCCCCTACCGCGAGTACCTGTCCTGGCTCGCCCGCCAGGACAGGGACCGCGCGCGGGCCGCCTGGCGCGAGACGCTCGCCGGAGCCGAGGAACCGACCCTGCTCGTGCCGTCCGTCCGGGACGCGGCCCCGGTCATGCCGGAAGAAGTCATCGTCGACGTGGGCGACCGGCTCAGCGGCGAGCTGCGCGATCTGGCCCGTGGTGCCGGGGTGACGCTGAACACGGTCGTGCAGGCTGGGTGGGCTCTGCTGGTCGGGAAG
>NZ_BAABDO010000239.1:0-2687 GCF_039539665.1 Actinomadura keratinilytica | reverse complement strand
CCGCCTGCACGCGCAGGTCTGGCTGGCGCGCGTGGGCCGGGCCGGCGAGGGCGACCGGCTGCTCTGGCAGCTGTCGGGCGGCATGCGGCAGCGCGTCCAGCTCGCCCGCACCCTGGCCGCCGGGCCCCGCGCGATCCTCATGGACGAGCCGTTCGGCGCCCTGGACGCCCAGACCCGCGCCGCCATGCAGCGCCTGCTGGTGGCGGTGCTGGCCACCGCCCCCGCCACCGTCGTGTTCGTCACCCACGACGTGGACGAGGCGCTGCTGCTGGGCGACCGCGTCGCCGTCCTCGGCCCGGACGGCGCCGGCACCGAGATCGCCGTGCCCGCGCCCCGCGACCCCGACACCCCCGCGCCCGGCGACCTGCGCGACCGCATCCTGGCCGCGCTGGGCGCCCGCGGCGCGACCGCACCGACCGAGGAGACCGTGTGATGGAGACTCCGCCCGTGACCCGGCGGCGGGAACTGCGCTGCGACGTGCTGGTCGTCGGCGGCGGCACGGCCGGGACCATGGCGGCGATCACCGCCGCCGAACGCGGCGCGTCCGTGCTGCTGCTGGAGAAGGCGCACGTGCGGCACTCGGGGGCGCTGGCCATGGGCATGGACGGGGTGAACAACGCCGTCATCCCCGGCAAGGCCGTCCCCGAGGAGTACGTCGCCGAGATCACCCGCGCCAACGACGGGATCGTCGACCAGCGCACCATCCGGCAGACCGCCACCCGCGGGTACGACATGGTCCGGCGGCTGGAGCGCTACGGCGTGAAGTTCGAGAAGGACGAGCACGGCGAGTACGCGGTGCGGCGGGTGCACCGGTCCGGGTCGTACGTGCTGCCGATGCCCGAGGGCAAGGACGTCAAGAAGGTCCTGTACCGGGTGCTGCGGCGCCGCGAGATGCGCGAACGCGTGCGGATCGAGAACCGCGTCATGCCCGTGCGGGTGCTGACCCGGGACGGGCGGGCCGTGGGCGCCGTCGGGTTCGACACCCGCAGCGGGGAGTTCGTCACCGTCGCGGCGGGCGCGGTCATCCTGGCCACCGGCGCGTGCGGACGGCTCGGCCTGCCCGCCAGCGGCTACCTGTACGGCACCTACGAGAACCCCACCAACGCCGGCGACGGCTACGCGATGGCCTACCACGCGGGCGCCGAGCTGAGCGGCATCGAGTGCTTCCAGATCAACCCGCTGATCAAGGACTACAACGGCCCCGCCTGCGCGTACGTGGCCAACCCGTTCGGCGGCTACCAGGTCAACGCGCACGGCGAGCGGTTCGTCGACTGCGACTACTGGTCCGGGCAGATGATGGCCGAGGTCAAACGCGAGATCGACTCGGCGCGCGGCCCGATCTACCTCAAGCTCACCCATCTGCCCGACGAGACGCTGACCGCGCTCGAGGGCATCCTGCACACCACCGAGCGGCCCACCCGCGGCACGTTCCACGCCGGGCGCGGCCACGACTACCGCACCCACGACGTGGAGATGCACATCTCCGAGATCGGGCTGTGCGGCGGGCACTCGGCGTCGGGCGTGTGGGTGGACGAGCACGCCCGCACCACCGTCCCCGGCCTGTACGCGGCGGGCGACCTGGCCTGCGTGCCGCACAACTACATGCTCGGCGCGTTCGTGTTCGGCGACCTGGCCGGGGAGGACGCCGCCGCGCGGGCCGTCCCGCCGCCGGACGGGCTGCCCGAGGACCAGATCCGCGCCGCGCACGAGCTGATCTACCGGCCGCTGCGCAACCCGGACGGCCCGCCGCAGCCGCAGGTGGAGTACAAGCTGCGCCGGTTCGTCAACGACTACGTCGCGCCGCCCAAGACGGCCGCCAAGCTGGAGATCGCCGTCGAGACGTTCCAGCGCATGGAGGGCGAGATCGCGGCGATGGGGGCGCGCACCCCGCACGAGCTGATGCGCGCCGCCGAGGTCACCTTCATCCGCGACTGCGCCGAGATGGCCGCGCGCGCCTCCCTGGTGCGCGCCGAAAGCCGCTGGGGCCTCTACCACGACCGCGCCGACCTGCCCGAACGCGACGACTCGTCCTGGTTCTGCCACCTGAACCTGCGGCGCCGCGAGGACGGCGAGATGGAGTTCGTCAAGCGGCCGGTGGCGCCCTATGTGGTGCCGGTCGAGGGGCTCCCGGCGCCGGAGCCGGGCGAGCCGGAGGTGCTGGGGCCGGTGCGCGTCGCCGGGCGGGCCGCGCCGTCGCGCACCGCCGCCAGCGGGCGCCCGGCCGCGTCCGTGGGACGCTCCCCGCGCATCCTGGAGCTGCTGGAGCTCGCCGAGACCGGCCCGTCCCTGGACGAGATCACCCCCTACCTCGACGACCCCGACCCCAAGGTGCGGCGCGCCGCCGTGGCGACGCTCACCGAGGTCGTCCCCGAGGGCGTCGCCGGTGCGCTGGCGGGTGCCCTCGGCGACCGGCACGGCTCGGTGCGGCACGCCGCCGCGACCGCGCTGCGCGAGCTGGTCGAGGTGCTTCCGGCGACCCCCGGGCTGCGCCAGGCCCTGCTGCCCGCGCTGGACGGCCGGGACGCCACCGTCCGGGCGGCGGTGCTGGACGTGCTGCGCGCGCTGCGCCTCGGCGTCGCCGCCCTGGTCGCCGCCGCGCTCCGCGACGAGGACCACCGCGTCCGGCTGCGGGCCGTGCGCGGCCTGGTCGCCCACGACGCGGCGGCCGAGACCGCCCGCGCCGCCGC
>NZ_BAABDO010000238.1:0-2756 GCF_039539665.1 Actinomadura keratinilytica | reverse complement strand
TCTCGGCAGCCGAGAACCAGACGATCTAGCCTCCAAGATCGCCGGGGCGGTCCAGACGAACACTTCGGCCTTGACCGGCGTGTGCGCAGCCATTGTGCCCGCCACCCTCGCCAACGCCACCGCCCGCTCTCTGGCGTCACTGATGGAGCGGGCGACGCGTTCGGCCCTGGCCGGATCATGCTCGGCCATCGCCCCCGCCACCTCCATCAATGCCCGGTTCCGGGCGTCGCGGTCGGTGAGGGAGCCGATGATGCGTTCGGCCCGGGCCAGGTCGCGTTCGGCCACCGCTCCCACCACTATGGCCAGCGCCGTCGCCCGCGCGCCCGGGCTGGTGACGGAGCGGGCGATGTCTTCGGCCTCGGCCAGCAGGGCGCGACAGCGACCCGGATCATGCCTGGCCAGCACGCCTGCGATCTCGGTCATCAGCCACGCCTGGGGTTGGGATGCGGTGAGCGTGCGGGCGATCCGCTCGGCCTCGCCCAGCAGGGAAAGAGCGCCCGCCGGATCACGCACGGCCACCGCACCGGCCACCTTCGCCAACGCCGCCGCCTGGTCTCTGGGGTTGGTGAAGGAGAGTGCGAAGTGTTCGGCCTCTACCGGGGCGTGCTTGGCCATCGCCCCCACCACCTCCACCAACACCGTCGCCTGCCAGTGGGGGTCGGTGATGGAGCGGGCGATCCGTTCGGCCTCGGCCAGCAGCGGATGGGCGCCCGCCGGGCCACCCGCGACGGTCTTCGCCGACGTCTGCTCCTGCGACGCGGGCCTGGTGTAGGCGAGGGTGGCGGGCCGGCGGTGGGAGGCCGGGAGGGGGTTCGGCGCAACGGGGGCGGATTTCAGGCTGGTGGCCGCCTGCGCGGCTGAGGCGGGGCGTTGGGCGGGGTCTTTGGCCAGCAGTGCGGTGATGGCGGTGTCGAGGTGATGGGGGACGTCGGGGCGGTGGGCGCTGGGCGGGTCGGGGATTTTGGTCAGGTGCATGGCGATGAGGGCGCGCAGGTCGTCGGCGGGGAAGACGGTCCGGCCGGTGAGCAGGTGGTACAGGGTGGCGCCCAGGGCGTACAGGTCGGCGCGGTGGTCGACCGGTCCGCCGTCGAGCTGCTCGGGTGCCATGTAGGCGGGGGTGCCCGGCTGGAACCCCTCGCGGGTGAGGCCGACGGTGGCGTCCTGGAGGCGGGCGATGCCGAAGTCGCAGATCTTGACGGTGCCGTCGTCCAGGACCATCAGGTTGGCGGGTTTGATGTCGCGGTGCACGATCCCGGCGGCGTGCGCGGCGGCCAGGCCGTCGCAGACCTGCAGCCCGTACTCGACGACCTGCCGCAGCGGAAGCCCGCGGGGGTGTCGTCGTAGAAGCGTCTGGAGATCGCGGCCGTCGAGGTGCTCCAGCACCAGGAACGGGCGGATCCGCCCGGTGCCGTTCTCGACATGTTCGTCCAGGTCGTGGACGGCGGCGATATTGCGGTGGTTCAGCCGCGCGGCCGCCTCGCCCTCCCGGCGGAACCGCGCCGGCATCTGCTCGGCCGCCCTCGGATCGGCCAGCAGGTCGGTCGACAGCACCTTGACCGCCACCCGGCGCCGCAGGCGCTCGTCGAAGCCCTCCCACACCTCGCCCATCGCGCCGCGGCCCAGCAGCCGCTCCAGCCGGTAACGGCGCGCCAGCAGGTCCCCAGCCCTCATGATGATCACCGTAGCGGCAGCGGGAAAAGGCGGCTCTGGTCGCCTGCTGGAAAGTCGATCAGCGGACGCCTCTGGGGCGGTACTGGACGCTGATGCGAGGGCCGGAGTCCTTGGCGGTCTTGGGGATGCTGTGCTCCCAGGTGCGCTGGCAGCTGCCGCCCATCACGATCAGGTCGCCGTGGCCCAGCTCGTAGCGGAGGGTGGAGCCGCCGGAGCGGGGGCGCAGCAGAAGGGAGCGGGGCGCGCCGACGGAGACGATGGCGACCATCGTGTCCTCCGTGCCGCCGCGCCCGATGGTGTCGCCGTGCCATGCCACGCTGTCGCGGCCGTCGCGGTACAGGCAGAGGCCGGCGGTGCGGAAGGGCTCGCCGAGCTCCTCGGCGTAGTGGGCGTTGAGGGCCTGTTCGGCCTGGTCGAGGAGCGGGTCGGGCAGTGGCGCGTCCTCGTCGTAGAAGGCGAGGAGGCGGGGGACGTCCACCACGCGGTCGTACATGTGGCGGCGCTCGGCCCGCCAGGGGACCGCGGTGAGCAGGCGTTGAAAGAGCGCGTCGGCTCCGGCGATCCAGTTGGGACGCAGGTCGATCCACGCCCCGTGGGCGAGCGGGACGCGCCGGACGCAACGTCCGAGTTCGCGCGGGCCCGCCTCGTCCCCGGAATCGAAGATAGAACCTTGGAGGGCGCTCTCCATCTCCTCATGCTACCCACCAGCCCAAACACACGTTCGATCGCCTGTAGCTCCGCACGTCCGAGCCCCCGTGCGCCCGCCCGCCGTCTGGCGCCGCGCCTCCGGGAGGAACTCCCACGCACACGGGGGCTCGGCTATCTGAAGGACGGCGGTAGAGCCGGGGGTGACATGTGGTCGGCCGCGCCGCCGTCGTTCGGGGACCGCGGCTCCGGTGGCCGCAAGGCTTGTCAAAGGATCGGGTTGTCGGGGGAGTCGAGGTAGACGTACTGGCGGTCGGGGGTGACGGCGACGCCGAACCGGAGGGTCGTCGGTCGCCCGATGCCCTCCCACCACCGGTAGGCCGCTTCGATCTCCTCCCACAGGCGGCGCGGCCCGTGCTGGAGCACCCGGTGCACGGTGG
>NZ_BAABDO010000237.1:0-2771 GCF_039539665.1 Actinomadura keratinilytica | reverse complement strand
CGGCGGCCTCCCACCCGCCAGCCGCGTCACCAACCTGTCGGGACAGAACAACTAGTCGAAGCGGATGGCCTTGAGCAGGTCGGCGGCCGAACGGTCCAGCACGGTGACGGAGGCGGCGTGGGGGTGGGTGCCGGTGCGCGCCCGTTCGACGAGGGGGCGCCAGCGGCGGCAGTGCCGCCGGTAGGTCGCCTCGGTCAGCACCCGGCCGCGCCGGAACTGGCCCGCCCGCGCGGTCACCGGGTCCACGTCCAGCAGGATCATGTGCACGTCGCCGCCGCGCCGCCGCGCCAGCCAGGCGAACGCGTGCAGCAGGCGCGGCCAGGTGCCGCGGGTGTGCGCCACCACGTCGCGGCCCTCCAGCACGGCCCGCGCGATGCGCCAGACGTGGGTGGTGTAGATCAGCGGCACGCGCGCCCGCGGCGGCAGGGGCCCCAGGTACCGCCCCCACCAGTTCCGCGCCTGCCGGGAGTCGATCACCCGGGTCCGACCGGCCGGGACCGGCAGCGTCTCGTCTCCCCGCAGCCCGTACAGCCGCTCCAGCAGGGTGCTCTTGCCCGCGCCCGGCAGCCCGGCGACCAGCACCAGGGAACCGGGCGGAAAACGCAGCTCGGCCTGTGGTGCACCGGCGCCCGCCCCTGCGCGCGCCCGGTCCGCCTCGTCCGGTTCGTGGATGCCCGTGCTCCCGATGTCGCCCCCCGGGACGTAGTAGTTGTGCTGTCAACGAACGGCCGCTACCGAATGTTCCGGCGCGCGTCCGGAGCGTCGGCGGAGCAAGGGGCGGGACGGCCTGGACGGGGGCGCCACGCCGGGCGCGCGGATACGGGCTCCGGGGCCGCCGCTGTAGGAAGATCACCACGTCGGCCGGGGGTCGCGGGGGGAAGGCTTGTCCGGTGATCAGTAGGTTTGCGGCGGTGCTCGTGACGGCGGGCGCGGTGATGGCCGTCTGCGCTTTCGGACCGGGACCGGAGTCGGGACCGGCGACCGCGAGGGCCTCCGGCCCGGGGGACGCCGGCGGCGGGCGGCTGCCGGACGTCGACGGCGCGGGGTCGGGGGAGCGGCCCGGCACGCCGGCGTCCGCGTCCCGGGCGGCGGTGCCCCTCGGCATGCGCTACACCGCCTCCCGGCGGGTGTCGCCGGGGATCCTCGCCAGGAGCTTCCACACCCGGGGCGTCGCCGGGCGGGTCGCCGGGCACCTCCTGGAGGTCGACCTCGCCGATCGGCACGTCGACGTGGGGCTGCTGCATCCGCCCGTGGTCGCCGCCCGCAGGAAGGTGTCGGCGATGGTGCGGGCGCAGCGCGCGGTGGCCGGGGTCAACGGCGACTTCTTCAACATCGGCGAGGTGCGTGCGGGCGTCGAGGCGACCGGCGCGGCCTCGGGCGCCGAGGTGGACCGGGGGCGTCCGCGCAAGGGCGCCGTGCCGGTCGGGCAGCGGTTCGGGCCGCCGCTGCCGCCGGCCGGCTCCGTCGAGGACGTCATCGGCGTGGACCGCAAACGCGTGGGGCACGTGTCGAGGCTGCGCCTGACCGGCACGATCCGCTCCGGCCGCATCGTCCTCCCGGTGCGCGGGCTCAACCAGTACGCGCTGCCGGTGGACGGCGCGGGGGTGTTCACCAGCAAGTGGGGCAAGGCATCGCGGCTGCGCGCGGTCTGCGGCACCGACCTGGCGCGCAACGCGCCGTGCAGCAGCGACGTGGCCGAGGTGACGGTGCGCCGCGGAGTGGTCGCCGACGTGCGCGGCACCGTCGGCCGGGGCGCCATCCCCCGGGGCACGATCGTGCTGGTGGGGCGCGAGGAGGCCGCCGCCGAGCTGCGCGAACTGCGCCGCGGCGACCGCGTGCGGGTGCGCTACCGCCTCGCCGGACGGCACCGCTACCGCTTCGCCATCGGCGGCTTCCGCATCCTGCACGGCGGCCGGCCGGTCGCCGGGCTGGCGGACGCGGAGGCGGCGCCGCGCACGGCCGCGGGCGTCAGCCGCGACGGCCGCCGCATGTACCTGATGGTCGTCGACGGCCGGTCGGAGCGCAGCGCCGGCGTCACCCTCGTCGAACTGGCGCGGCTGATGGGGCAGGCGGGCGCCGACGACGCGGTGAACCTCGACGGCGGCGGCTCGTCCACCCTGGTCATCGGCAACCCGCGCGGCCGGGCCGCGACCGTGCGCAACACGCCGTCCGACGGGGCCGAACGCCCCGTCGCCAACGGCATCGGCCTGTTCGTCCGCCGCTGAGCCCGCCCGCCGCCGCCCGCCGCGTGGCCGGCGGTGCGGTCAGGGGCCGGGGGCGCGGTGCAGACGGCGCAGGACCAGCGCCAGTTGCAGGCGCAGTTTTCCGTGCGGGCCGCGGACGTTCCAGCCCAGCAGCCGTTCGGCGTGCGCGAGGCGCTCCTGCAGCGTCGAATGGTGCAGCGTGAGGGCGGCCGCGGCGGCGCGCAGGCTGGCGGCGTCGGCCACGGCGTCGAGGGTGGCGAGCATCCAGGGCGCCGCGGCCGCGGCGCGCTCCAGCGCCTCCACGTCCGGCGATACGGGCGTGCCGGGGCCGACCGACTCGGCGAGGACGGCCAGGCCCCCCATCTCGTCGGCGTGCACGACGCGCGGGCCCGGGTCCTGGTCGGTGCCGCTCGCGGTCAGGCGCAGCGCGGTGCGCGCCGCCCGCCACGACGACCGCAGGTCGCGCACGGCGACGGCGGGGCCCACGCCCGCGCGCCGCCCGCCGGTCACCGGGGGAGCCGAGCCGGCGGCGATCCTCGGCTGCCCGTCCGCGAGGGCGACCGCGCG
>NZ_BAABDO010000236.1:0-2776 GCF_039539665.1 Actinomadura keratinilytica | reverse complement strand
TGACTCCTCACACCCTTGCAGGTATCAGAGCCTCCAACCAACTCGGGGAGGTCCAACGGCGGCAGGTAGTAGGTGTGATTGGCACGCGCGTGCAGCAGACGAGCGTCAGCGAAATCGAGACCGGCGGCCCGGCAGGCCGAAGCCAGGGGAGGTTGGACCACAGCGACGATCGTGCCCGACCGGACGACGACTCATACCCGTATGCCCGTAAGAGACCATCCCTGCGTGCGCGGGACCAAGGGCGCAACGTGATCCAAATAGTCCGTGATCGCCGGACTATCCCCGCGTGCGCGGGGCCGACCGCCCGGCAATAGATCAGAAGTCGCCCATCATCGGAACATCCCCGCGTGCGCGGGGCCGACGACATGGCACGTCGTCCCCACGACGTACGTGCGGGAACATCCCCGCGTGCGCGGGGCCGACCAGCGCACCGTCCCCAGTGGCGGGACGCTCCGGGGAACATCCCCGCGTGCGCGGGGCCGACGCGACCATGAGCCTGCGCGGCCCGTTGCCCTGGGGAACATCCCCGCGTGCGCGGGGCCGACTCAGCGACGCTGCCTTCACCGGGAATGAAGGCGGGAACATCCCCGCGTGCGCGGGGCCGACGGTTCGCGCACAGAGGTCTGGTCGGTCTGGTCAGGAACATCCCCGCGTGCGCGGGGCCGACTCCTCGTATCCGGCGGGCAGCGGTGCCAGCAGCGGAACATCCCCGCGTGCGCGGGGCCGACCCGGCGGGGACGGTGGTCCACGTCCCACCGCCGGGAACATCCCCGCGTGCGCGGGGCCGACGCTCCGGCGTCCGTCGTGTCGGTCGTCGAGTCGGGAACATCCCCGCGTGCGCGGGGCCGACATCGACGGCGTGTACGTCGGGACAGTCCTTCGCGGAACATCCCCGCGTGCGCGGGGCCGACATCCTCGTGCAGTCCAAGGTCACCGGGGGGGCGGGAACATCCCCGCGTGCGCGGGGCCGACACCCGCCGCAGCCGCGCCGGCCTGGACAGCGCGGGAACATCCCCGCGTGCGCGGGGCCGACACTTGCTGACCTGGGAGTCTATGGCAACGAGACCCGGTTTTCATTTAGTTGGATTTGCAAACCCTCGACCCGGGGCTGCCTCACAGGCACACCACGTCGAAGTTCTGGCGGCATGGGGCGGCGATGGACACGCCCCGCGAGCCGTACTGATGCGACCCGCACCCCGCCGCGACATCGACAGGGACGGGCGCCGCCACCTCGGGATTCTGGAGCATAGCGTATGCGCCGACAGCGGGATCCGGCCCCGCGTCTCTGCCCGGCCCGCTCGCCTCTGTGGGGGTTCCTGTCGGTGTTCCAACCAGCGGAGATCCCGACTATCTGGCGGCGTGGAAGCGGCTGATGTCGTTGGCCGTCACCGGCGAGGAGGCTCGGCGGTTCATCGCCGGAGTCCGCGAAGCGCTTGACGCTTAAAGCCGCGCGGGCGAGGGTCCGACACGGGGTCGGCGAGCACGTGTCAGGCTCGGTGTCGGAGCGGAGGACCGTGATGCCGCTCGATCTGGTCGGTGAGGATCCCGACTCGCCCGAGGGATGTGGCCCCGCCGTGTACGTCGATCCCGACAGCGGGGACTTCTACTTCCAGGGACTGCTCGTCACCGATCCGTTGGTGCTCGCGAAGATCGGCAGGCACGGCCCCCTGCACGCCGACGAGGCCGTCGTGCGGCTTCCGGCTCGTATGGCGTCGAGCATCGCCGAGGCGGCCGCCTGCACCTACGAGCCCGGGCGTCTCGGGCACGGTCCGGCTGACAGCACCGAGGTGCTCAAGGTCGCCAAGCACAGCACGCTGCACCTGGAGATACGCGACGCCTGCGCCCCGTCTCATCCCACCTACCAGGAGTTTGCGGATCGTGCAGGACGCGGTGGGACGCGGGGTGACGATCCGCCGCGCCCGCGTGATCTCCGTGCCGCCGTCGGACTACATCCGGTGGGAGCACATGCTCACGTCCCAGAACGTCGAGGCCGGGGAGGACGTGCGGTGGCTGCCGCGTGACCGGGCCTGGGACCTGATGCTGCCCGGCGCGGACTTCTGGCTGTTCGGCAACAAGCTGGTGATGTTCAACTTCTGCGAGGGGGACGGGACCGAGATCCCCGAGGAGAAGAGCAGCAACGACCCGGCCGTGGTCGCGCGCTGCCCGGCCGCGTTCGAGCAGGTGTGGGAGCGGGCGATCCCGCACGACCAGTTCCGACTTCCCTAGCCGCGCCTGCTCCAACGGCCTCACCCTCCGGCGCCAGGCGGCGGGGTCGGGGCCAAAATCCGCCAAACCTCTTCCCGGCGGCGGTCCGGGCGCGCGAAGGTCTTGGGCGACACCACACGTCGCCTTGAGGGAGCGCTCTTGGCCGCCTTCTCGCCGCAACCGGCCGTCAGCAGCACTGCGGTGTTCTTGCGTACCCGACCAGGTGCCCCGGTCGGTCGTCACCGAACGCGCTTCTTTCGTGGTCAGCCTTGGGGCGTGTCAGGCTTCCCACCGGACAGGGGCCTGCCCGACCAGGCAGGCTGACAGACCGGGGTCGGCCTTTTCGAGTGAGCAGCTGAACGGCATCGATGAACGGGGGACAACACGTGATTCACGCAGTGGACATGGACGGAGACTCTGGGCGGGCGGCGCGGTTGCGTGACGAGCTGGTCGACACGCTTCTGTCCAACGGGCAGATCGTCTCGCCCGCGGTGGAGAAGGCGTTCCGCACGGTTGCGCGTGAGGCGTTCGTGCCCGGTGACACTCCTCTCGACGTGGTGTACAGCGTGGA
>NZ_BAABDO010000235.1:0-3167 GCF_039539665.1 Actinomadura keratinilytica | reverse complement strand
GGTCGGCCGGGTACTCGGGATCCAGCGGAACGTACGCGGCACCCGCCTTCCACACCCCGACCATCGCCACCACCGCGTCCACACCACGCGGCAGGCTGAGCCCCACCACCGACTCACGACCGACCCCGGCATCCCGCAGGTACCGGGCGAGTCGGTTCGAACGCTCGTCCAACTCGGCATACGTCAACGACGCGTCACCGCACCGCAACGCCACCGCGTCCGGCGTGCGCTGCGCCCATGCCTGGATCTGCTCGGGGATCAGGGCATCTGCGACCGGCGCCTGCGTGGCGTTCCAGCCGGTCAGCAGGAGTTCGCGTTCGTCCGGAGTGAGGATGTCGAGCCGTCCCACTCCGCTGTCCGGGGAGGCGGCGAACTGCTCAAGGATCGACAGCAGATGCCCGGAGAACGCCTGGGCGGTGGCCTCGGTGAACACGTCCGGCCGGTAGTCCAGCGACAGTTCGAGGTCCTCGCCCGGCAGGACGGCGAGCGTGAGCGGATAGTGCGCCGGATCCTTGACCTGGGTGCCGAGGAGACGCAGCTCGCCGATCCGCGTGGGCCCGGACGGATCTCCCGGGTAGTTCTCGTAGACCAGCAGCGTGTCGAAGGCGGCACCGCCTGCGGCCTGCCGCTGGATGTCGGTGAGTCCGAGATGCCGATGGGCCAGCAGCGCGGCCTGCTCGGCCTGCACGCGCACCAGCAGCTCGCTCACCGTCTCACCGGGCTCCAGCCGTACCCGGACGGGAATCGTATTGATCAGCAAGCCGAGCATGCGCTCGACGCCCGCGATCTCGGCCGGCCGACCGGAGACGGTCGTGCCGAACACCACGTCGCGGCGGCCGGTCAGCTTGCCGACCAGCACCGCCCAGGCGCCCTGCACGACCGTGTTCAGCGTCAGGCCGTGCGCCCTGGCCAGTCCGCGCAGGGCCGCCGCCAGCGGTTCGCCCGCCCGGATGACCACCCGGTGCGGCACGACCGGCTCGCCTCCCGTGACGGCGGGCGCCACGAGGGTCGGCTCGTCCAGTCCGGACAGCGCCCGCCGCCAAGCGGTCCGCGCCGCGTCCCGGTCCTGGCGGGCCAGCCACGCCAGGTAGTCCCGGTAGGAGGTGACGGCGGGCAGCGCCGCCGGGTCGCCGCCGGCCTCGTACAGCGCCCACAGCTCCTCCATGAGCACCGGCAGCGACCAGCCGTCCAGCACCATGTGGTGCATCGTGATGACCATCCGGAACCGGCGCGGCGCCAGCTTCACCAGCAGCACTCGGATCAGCGGGGGTGTCGCGAGGTCGAACCGCCGCCGGTGGTCCTCAGCGGCCAGCCGATCGGCCTCCGCGAGCGCCGCCTCTTCGGTCAGGTCCGAGAGGTCGGTTTCGCGCCAGGGCAGCGTCACCTCGCGGGAGACGGCTTGGACGACCTCCTGCGACCCGGCGAGGAGGCGGACTCCGGCGCGCAGGCCGGCATGCCGGTCGAGCAGGGCCTGCCACGCCCCGCGCAGCCGCCCGCCGTCCAGGGGGCCTTCGAGGTCGAGGGCCCGCTGCCCGACGTACACGTCGGCGGACCGCTCGTCGTAGACGGAGTGGAACAGCAGCCCCTCCTGGAGGGGCGCCACCGGCCACACGTCGACCAGCCCGGGGACGGCGGCCTCCAGCTCTTCGACCTGGTCCTGGGCCAGTGACACCAGCGGGAAGTCCGAGGGGGTGAATCCGCCGCCGCTGTGCGCGACCAGCCCGGACAGCATGGCCGCCCATGTCCCGGCCAGCTCCTCGACCGCGCTTTCGGTCAGCAGCCCGGACGGCCAGTCGAGGGTCAGCGTCAGTTCCGGGCCTTCGGGGAGGTCGTGGACGACTCCGGAGACCTCCAGGGCATGCGCCACGGGCATCCGGGGGTCCGCCCCGCCGACCAGGCCGCCGCGTCCGACCGGCTGCCACGATCCGCCGAGGTCATCGGCGGTGCCGCCGCTGAAGCGGCCGAGGTAGTTGAAGCCGATCTGCGGCGCCGGCAGCGCGGCCAGTTCGGCGGCGGTGTCGGGGTTGAGGTGGCGCAGCAGCCCGTAGCCGAGCCCGTCGGACGGCACCGCGCGCAGCTGCTCCTTGATCCGCTTGAGCAGTCGGCCCGCGTCGGGCCCGCCGGTCCGCACGTCGGTCAGGTCGAGGGTGCCGGGGTCGAGGCGGACGGGGTGGACGCCGGTGAACCAGCCGACCGTGCGCGACAGGTCGAGGGTGTCGGAGGTGCGGCCGTGGCCTTCGACGTCGATGAGCACGCCGCCGCCGTGGCGCCGCCAGTCGGTGACGGCCGCCGCCAGCCCGGCGAGCAGGACGTCGTCCACTCCCGCGTGGAACGCCGCCGGAACCCGGGTCAGCAACGCCTCGGTCACCTCGGGCGGAAGCGTCACCGAGCGCGTGTTCACCGTGCCGATCACGTCGCGGTCCGGGTCCAGGGGGCGGTCTCCGAGCACCGGCTCGGCGCCGTCCAGCATCGCCGCCCACAGCGGCAGCTCCGCGACCCGTTCCGCGGTGGCGGCCTGCTGCGCCAGGTCCAGGGCCCAGCGCCTGAACGGAACCGGCACGGGTTCGAGTTCGCCGTCCGGCGCGTCGTAGGCACCGGCGAGGTCGGGCAGCAGGATCCGCCACGAGACCCCGTCCACCACGAGGTGGTGGACGAGCCAGAGGAGGATTCCTCGGGTGTCGGGGCCCGCGTCGAACCAGACGAGCTGGGTCATCACCCCGGCCGCCGGGTCGAGCCGGGACACGGCCGACCGGGTGTGCTCGTCGATCACCCCGTCGTCGGGTGTCCCCTCGCAGGGCACCCGGCGGACGAGCCCGGCGGGATCGACCGTCCCCGCCTCGGGGACGACCAGCTCGGTGCCGTCGAAGCGGGCGCGCAGCATGTCATGGCGGTCCAGGACGGCCCCGACCGCGCGGGCGAGACGGTCGACGTCGAGCCCGGCCGGGACGGCGAGCAGCATCGACTGGAAGAACCCGCCCTCCAGCGCCATGCCGCCGGATCGTTCGATCGCCTCCCGCATCACCGGCAGGAGCGGTACCCGCCCGGTCGCTTCGACCGCGCTGTCCGTGTCGTCGTCTTCGACGGGGGTGGCGACGGCCGCCACGCCCGCCGCGGAGCGGTGCTCGAAGACCTGGCGTGCGGTGAACACCAGCCCCGCCCGGCGGGCC
>NZ_BAABDO010000234.1:0-3182 GCF_039539665.1 Actinomadura keratinilytica | reverse complement strand
GCGGGCGGCGCGGGCGGCGCCGCCGCCGCGGCGGCGAGCACGCCGGCGGCGGCGGCCAGCGCTGGACGGAACCTCATCGGCATGACCTTCCTCGGACGAACGGGGGTGCGAACCGGTCCCGGCCCCTGGGAGCGCTCCCACTCGGCGCCGAAGGTACCCCGCCCCGGTACGGCCGGGAAGACGTCTTTCACATCTCTCACAGATATTTCCGGGCGGCACGGCAACCTTCCGGTTCCGCCCCGGCGACTTGCGGGTGGAACGGCGAACCGGGGACTCCGCCCATCGCTCCCGGCGTTCCGCCTGCCCGCCCCGTCGGCCCCTGGGGCGGGCAGGTCAGCTTCTAGGGTCTGACCCATGCGGCATCTGGGAGATTTCGGCGGGCTGGTGCGGCTGGCGGGACGCCGGCGTGCGCTGTGGCCCCGCCCCGACGCGTCCCTGCGCACCCGCCTGGACGAGTCGCTGGGCATGCCCCCGTACGGCGACGACGCCGACGTGCGCACCGAACGCACCTGGTCGGCCGGCGGGATCGACGGCGAGGAGCTGTCGTGGTCGCCCGGGTTCGGGCCGCGCACCCGCGCCTGGCTGCTGCGCCCGGCCGGCGCCCGGGGGCCGCTGCCGGGCGTGCTGGCGCTGCACTGCCACGCCGGGATGAAGTACTGGGGCAAGGAGAAGATCGCCGACGGCCCGTCCGGCGGGACGCCGTCCGAGATCCGCGCGCTGCGCGCGGAGATCTACGGCGGCCGGGCGTTCGCGGTGGAGCTGGCGCGGCGCGGGTTCGCGGTGCTGTGCCACGACGTGTTCCTGTGGGGCAGCCGCCGCTTCCCGCTGGAGACGATGCCCGAACGCGTCCGCGCCCTCGCCGACGACCTGCGCGAACTGGCCGAGCGGCGGGGCGGGTCGATGAGCGCGCCGCGGTACTACGACACCGCCGCGCGCCACCACGAGCCGGTCGTCGCCAAGTACTGCAACCTGCTGGGCACCTCGCTGCTCGGCCTGGTCGCCCGCGAGGACCTCATCGCGGCGCGCGTGCTGGCCGGGCTGCCCGGCGTGCGGGCGGACGCGCTCGGCTGCGTCGGCCTGTCGGGCGGCGGTCTGCGCGCGGGGATGCTGCACGCGCTGTGCCCGCGGGTGCGGGCGTCGGTGGTGGTGGCGATGATGGCCGCGCTGCCGGACATGCTGGGCGAGCACGTGGACGCCCACTCGTGGGTGTCGTGGCCGCCCGGCCTGGCGGCGGTGGGCGACTGGCCCGACATCGTGGCGCTCGGCGCCCCGTCCCCCCTGCTGGTGCTGTACGGGGAGCGCGACCCGCTGTTCCCTCCCGAAGGCATGCGGCGTGCGGACGCCCGGCTGCGCCGGTCGTACCGGGCGGCCGGGCGGCCGGACGCCTACACCGGGGCGTTCCACCCGGTGGGCCACGTCTTCGACGCGGCGATGCAGGAGCAGGCGTTCGCGTGGCTGTCGTCGGTGCTGTCCCCCGCCCCGGGCCGGTGACGCGGCCGGGGCGCGGGTCTCCCCCGCGCCGGTCCCCCTCGCGTCAGTCGCCCTTGCGCTGGCGGTACTTGGCCTCGGCCTCGGTGAACTTCCTGGCCAGCTCGTCCAGGAACGCCTGCGGCGTCAGCTGCCCGAGCAGCACCTTCTGGAACTGCGGCTCGGCCTCGGACTTGGTCATGGCGTTGAACTCGGGCAGGTAGTACGGCAGCTGGACGAGCTTGGTCTTGGGGTCGTTGGTCGCCTTGATCGCGTTCTCCAGGGTGGGGTTCTCCTTGATCCACGGCTCGGCCGCCGACTCGGTGTTGGCCGGGATCTGCCCCTGCTCGCGGCTCCAGTAGGACGACATCTCCCGGGACGAGACGAACTCGGCGAACTTCCAGGCGGCGTCCTTGTTCTTGCTGGACTTGAACACCGCCGTCCCGCCGATCGGGTTGGAGATCACCACCCGGGTCCCGTCGGGCAGCGCGGGGATCGGCAACCCGGCGAACCTGCCCTCCCCCAGCGCCTTCCTGTGGTCGCCGTAGGAGCCGAGGTTGTGCTGCATCATGCCGATGTTGCCGCCGTCGAACTGGGCGGTCATCTTGATGTAGTCGTTGTTGACGTCGGCGCTCGGGGTGTTCTTCTTGTACAGCGCGACGGTCTTCTGCAGCGCGGCGACGTTGCGCGGGTCGTTGAGGGTGGCCTTGCCCTGCGCGTCGAAGATCTGGGTGATGCCGGACTGGGCGTAGATGAACTCCAGCACCTGCGCGATCGACCCGGCGCCGCCGCGGATGGTGTAGCCGTAGCGGTTCTTGCCGGCGTCGGTGAGCCGGTCGGCCGCGGTGTAGAAGTCGTCCCAGGTCTCCGGCGGCTTGAGGCCCTTGTCCTTGAACCAGTCGGGCCGGTACCACAGCACGCCCATGTTGGCGTTGCCGGGCAGCTGGTATAGCTTGCCGTCCGGCCCGGCCTGCTTGGTCAGCTGCAGGAAGGCGGCGTTGAGCTTGCCGTTGAGCGGGCTCTTGGCCAGCCGCTCGTCCAGCGGCTCCAGGGCGCCCTGGCCGGCCACCGAGGCCAGCAGCGCGGTGGTCATGCCGACGGTGTCCGGCAGCCCGCCGGCGGCGATGGCGGTGTCGATCTTCTGCTGCACCTGGGCGATGGGGATGCCGACGTACTTGACCTTGATCGTGGGGTTGCGCTTTTCGAACTCGGCGATGGTGTGCTGCCAGCGGGGGGTGTTGGCGGCGCTGGCGTTGGTGTCCCAGTAGGTGATCGTGACGGTGCCGGACGACCCGGAGCCGCCGCCGCACGCGCCGAGCAGCAGCGCGCCGCCCGCCATGAGCGCGGTGGCCGCCAGCGGCACTCTCGCCGGGAACCGGCGTCCCGGCTCACGACCGCGTCGAGTCATCGTCGTTCCTGCCCTTCTGGTCTGGGGTGGGATCGTCATGGGTGCTCCTGTTCTCCGTCGACGTGGAAGCCCCCGAAGTCGGCGTGGCCGGCGGCCGGGCCCGGGCCGGGCGGGGCGGCCGCGAACAGGCCGAGGGTGGCGCCGACCCACAGCGCCCCGGTCGCGGTGAACGGGTCGCCGAGCGGCCGCGGCCCGGTCCCGGCGGCGGCGGTGAAGCGGCACTCGGCTCCGGCGCCCACGCGCACGGCCAGCCGGACCGGCCGCCCCGGGTCGGGCAGCGGGCGCCGCCCGGCCGCGGCCTGCTCCG
>NZ_BAABDO010000233.1:0-3510 GCF_039539665.1 Actinomadura keratinilytica | reverse complement strand
CCACCGACTCACGACCGACCCCGGCATCCCGCAGGTACCGGGCCAGCTGGTTCGAACGCTCGTCCAACGCGGCATAGGTCAGGGACGCCTCGCCGCACCGCAACGCCACCGCGTCCGGGGTGCGCTGCGCCCACGCCCGGATCTGGTCGGGGATCAGGACGTCGGGGACGGACGTGCCGGTGTCGTTCCAGCTCTCCAGCAGAGCGGAGCGTTCGGTCTCGTCCAGGACCTCGATCCGGGAGATCGCGCGTTCCGGGTCGGCGGCGATCTGCTCCAGCACCCGCAGCAGCCGGTCGGCGTAGGTGCGGACGGTCGGCTCGTCGAACAGGTCCGGACGGTAGGTCAGCCGCAGCTCCCACGGGTCCACGGGCGCCACCGCGAGCGTCAGCGGGTAGTGGGCCGCGTCCTGCGCCTCCGCGTCGAGCAGGCGCAGACCGCCGGGCATCCGCAGCCCAACCGCCTCGATCGGGTAGTTCTCGTAGACCAGCAGCGTGTCGAAGGTGGCGCCGGAACCGGCCGCCCGCTGGATCTCCGCGAGCTCCAGGTACTGGTGGTCGATGAGCTCGGACTGCCGGTCCTGGAGCGCGGACAGCGTCGACAGGAGCGAGGCCGACGCGTCCAGGCGCACCCGGACGGGGACGGTGTTGATGAACAGGCCGAGCATCCGGTCCACGTCGGGCAGGTCGGCGGGGCGCCCCGACACGGTCGCACCGAACACCACGTCGCCGCGGCCGGTCAGCTTGCCGACCAGCACCGCCCACGCGCCCTGCATGAGCGTGTTCAACGTCAGGCCGTGGGTGCGGGCGGTGTCGCGCAGCGCGTCGATCAGCCGCTCGTCCGGCCGGATGGTCAGGTTGGCCGGGAGCGCCGCGGCCCCGGCCGCGGCGGGCGCGACGAGGGTCGGCCCGTCAACCCCCGACAGTGCCCGCCGCCAGGCGTTCCGGGCCGCGTCGCGGTCCTGGCGGGCCAGCCAGTCCAGGTAGCCGCGGTACGGGACCACGGGCGGCAGCGCCGAGGTGTCGCCGCCCGCCTCGTACACCTGCCACAGCTCGCTCATCAGCACCGGCAAGGACCAGCCGTCCAGCACCAGGTGATGCATGGTGACGACCATCCGGTACCGGTCCGCGCCCAGCTTCACCAGCAGTACCCGGATCAGCGGCGGTGCCGCAACGTCGAACCGGCGCCGCCGTTCGTCGGCGGCGAGCCGTTGCGACTCCACGCGGGCCTCGTCCAGACCGAGCCCGGACAGGTCCGCCTCATGCCACGGGACGGTGGCTTCGGGCACCACCGCCTGCACGTACTGTTCCGCTCCGGTCGGTCGGCGGAAGCCAGCGCGAAGGCCCGGGTGCCGGGCCACCAGGGCGTCCCACGACCGGCGCAGCAGCGCGGGGTCGAGGTCGCCGGCGAACGTCGCCAGGTGCTGGACGGTGTAGACGTCGGGGGCCTGCTCGTCGTAGAGCGCGTGGAACAGCAGCCCCTCCTGGAGCGGCGACAGCGGCCACACATCGGCCAGGCCCGCCTGCTCCAGTTCCTCGATCTGGTCCTGGTCCAGGCTCACCAGCGGGAAGTCCGACGGGGTGTGGCCGCCCGGCGCGTCGGCGAGCCCGGCCAGCAGATCGGCCCAGGTCTGCGCCAGGGACCGCACGTCCGGCTCGTCCAGCAGCGTCGCCGGCCAGCTGACCGACAGTTCGAGTTCGGGGCCGCCGGGCAGGTCGTGCACGAGCCCGGCCGCCTCCAGCACGTGCGTGGCCGCGAGCCGGGGGTCGGCCCCGCCGCTCAGCCCGCCCGCGCCCGTGGGCTGCCAGTGCCGGCCGGGCTCGCCCGCGGCGAAGCGGCCGAGGTAGTTGAAGCCGATCTGCGGCACCGGCAGCGCGGCCAGCTCGGCGGCGGTCCGCGGGTTGAGGTGGCGCAGCAGCCCGTAGCCGAGCCCGTCGGACGGCACCGCGCGCAACTGCTCCTTGACGCGCTTGACCAGTCGTGCGGCGTCCTGGCCGCCGGGTGTGGCGTCCAGGTCGCCCGCGTCCAGGCGGACGGGGTGGAGGCTGGTGAACCAGCCGACCGTCCGGGACAGGTCCATGCCGTCGGTGAGGGGGACGCGTCCGTGCCCCTCGACGTCCACGAGGATCCCCGCTCTTGTCTCGGGACGCCACGCGGTGACGGCACCGGTCAGGGCGGCGAGCAGAACGTCTTCGATCCCCGCGTGGAAGGCGGCGGGGACGCGGGTCAGCAGCGCGCGTGTCACCTCAGCCGGGATCGTCACCGTCACCTGGCCGACCCCGGCCGCGACCACGTCCACGTCCGCGTTCAGGGGACGGTCGGCCAGCCCCGGGTTCGGGCCGCTCAGCAGGTCGATCCACGTTGGAAGCTCGGCCAGGGTCTCGGGGCTGTCCGCGCGGGCGCGCAGTTCCCGCGCCCACTCCCGGTAGGACACGGGGACGGGGGCGAGGTCGGGGGTCCGGCCCTCCGCCGCGGCCGTGGCGGCGTCGGCCAGATCGGACAGCAGGACGCGCCAGGACACGCCGTCGACCGCGAGATGGTGGACCGCCCACAGGAGCAGGCCGTCGGTGTCCGGCCCCGCGTCGAACCAGACCAGCTGCGTCATCACCCCGGCCCGGGGGTCGAGCCTGCGGCCCGCCGCCCGCGACTGCTCGGCGACGACGTCGGGGGCGATGCCGTCCACCCGGCGCAGCACGGTGCCGACGTCGACGGAGCCGGGCGCGGGGACCAGCAGTTCGTCGGTGCTTTCCAGGCGGGCGCGCAACATGTCGTGCCGGTCGAGGACCGCCCGGACGGCCCTGGCGAGCCGCCCGTGGTCGAGGCCGGCGGGGACCGAGAGGAGCATCGACTGGTAGAACTCGCCCTCCAGCGCGACCCGTCCGGCGCGTTCCGCGACGTCACGCATGATCGGGACGAGCGGGAGCCGCCCCGTCGCGGCGTCGCCGCGAGGCTTGGCGGCGGCCTGGTCGGCGGGGACGGCGACGGCCGCGAGCCCGGCGGGCGTACGGTGCTCGAACACCTGGCGGACGGTGAACGACAAGCCCGCCCGTCGGGCCCGCGACACCAGCAGCATCGAGATGATCGAATCCCCGCCGAGTTCGAAGAAGGAGTCTTCAGCGCCGACCCGGTCCAGGCCCAGGACCTCGGCGAACAGGCCGCACAGCACCTCTTCGGCCGCGTTCGCCGGACCACGCCCGCCCGACCGGCCACCGAAATCAGGCGCGGGCAGGGCGGCGCGGTCCAGCTTGCCGTTCGGCGTGGTCGGCAACGCCTCCAACACCACGAACGCCGCCGGAACCATGTACTCCGGCAACCGCCCCGCCACGTGATCCCGCAACACGCCATCATCCACACCGGCCCCCTCAACAGGGACGATGTAGGCGACCAGACGCTTGACGCCGGGCTGGTCCTCGCGCACCACCACCGCAACCCGCCCCACCGATGCGTGCGCGGCAAGGGCGGCCTCGATCTCGCCCAGCTCGATCCGGAACCCCCGAACCTTCACCTGATCGT
>NZ_BAABDO010000232.1:0-3526 GCF_039539665.1 Actinomadura keratinilytica | reverse complement strand
TGTTGTCTTCCTAAGACCGCTTGGCCTCCGACTTGGCGGCGCGGCGCTCCGCCCCGGAGCCGCACCGGCGCCCGGCGCCGCACCGGACCATCTCGGCGTACGGCGCCTCCCACGGGCCGAGCGCCTCCATCTCGGGCCAGGTCTCGGCGGCCTCCGGTACACCGCCGCCGCGCGCGGCGGCCATCCACCCCTCCCACGGCATGGCGGGCAGTGCGGGGGCGGACGGCATCGCGGGCTGGTAGTCCTGCGAGGCCGCCGCCCCGGGCCGGCTCTGCGGGCCCCGGCGGAGGTGCGACGGGGTCGCACCGAGCAGGGCCGAGCGCCTCGCGCGTCCCTCCGGTTCAGTCATCTGACGAGTGTCCCGCCGCGCCGTCCCCGCCGTCTGTCCCGTCGGGCTCCTCATCGGCCTCACTTGTGCGGTAGGGGTTGGCATCCCCCGCCGGAGTGGCCGACCGGGCGGCCCGGGCCACCTCGGCGTCCTTGGCGCGGGCCTTGGCCAGCAGGTCGTCGATGTGCGCGGCGTTCTCGATCACGGCGTCCGGGACGAAGGTGATGCTCGGCGTGTGCCGGACGCCGGTCTTGCGGCCGACCTCCGACCGGATCACGCCCTTGGCGCTCTCCAGCGCCGCGGCGGTCTCCTTGCGCTCGCCCTCCGAGCCGTAGACGGTGTAGTAGACCGTGGCGTCGCGCAGGTCGCCGGTGACCCGGGTGTCGGTCACGGTCACGAAGCCGAGCCGAGGGTCCTTGATCCGCCGCTCCAGCATCTCGGCGACGATCTGCTGGATGCGGTCGGCGAGCTTGCGCGCCCGGGCCGGGTCCGCCATGGTCGCACTCCTTTTCTATGGTCCTGGCAGGGCCGGGGCGATGCGGGGTCCTCGCGCCCGGCCCGCGGGGATCGGAACCGCGCCCCCGCGCTCCCCCGCTCAGTCTTCGTCGTTGAACAGCCGCCGCCTGGCCGACAGCAGCTCGATCTCCGGACGGCCCGCGACGAGCCGTTCGCAGGAGTCCAGCACCTGCGTGCAGTTGCCCGCCGTGGCCGACACCACCGCCACCGCGATCTCGGCCCGCCGGTGCAGGTCGAGCGCACCGGTCTCGGCGACGGCGACGGCGGGGAACCGCCGGTTCACCTCGGCGATGATCGGACGCACGACCGACCGCTTCTGTTTGAGCGAACGCACGTCGCCCAGCAGCAGATCCAGCGTCAGCGCACCCACGTACACCTGGTCGGTCACCTCGGGTAGTCGATATGCCCCCGCGTGCGGGCGGGGTGTGGAGGCCGCACCGCGGGAACGCGGTGCGGAGCGGGTCGGGGCGACGGTGCCCTCCCCGGGTGCGCCGGACCGGTCGGCGGTGACGCGGACCGGCTGCCGGTCGGGGGCCCGGCGGCCGTCATGACGCCAGGGTAGAAGATCCACCCGGCGCCGTGTCACGCGGTTTTCGGGAACAGGGCCGTTCACGGGAACAGGGCCGCGGGCCGTGTCGCCACGGCCCGCGGTCCCTTCTCGCTCGCGCGATGGCGGCCCTTGCGGTTCGGCCGCGAGTGTCAGTCGCGCGGCTTCTCGCGCATCTCGAAGCACTCGATGACGTCACCGAGCTTGATGTCGTTGTAGCCGAGGCCGATACCGCACTCGAAGCCCTCGCGGACCTCGGTCGCATCGTCCTTGAACCGGCGCAGCGACGCCACGCTGAGGTTGTCGGCCACCACGACGCCGTCGCGGACCAGCCGCGCCTTGGCGTTGCGCTGGATGACGCCCGAGGTGACCATCGAACCGGCCACGTTGCCGATCCGCGGCACCTTGAAGATCTCGCGGATCTCCGCGGTACCGAGCTGGACCTCCTCGAACTCCGGCTTCAGCATGCCCTTGAGGGCCGCCTCGACCTCCTCGATCGCCTGGTAGATGACCGAGTAGTAGCGGATGTCCACGCCCTCGCGGTCGGCGATCTCCTGCGCGTTGCGCTCGGCCCGCACGTTGAAGCCGATGATCACCGCGCCGTCGGAGGCCAGCGACAGGTTGACGTCGTCCTGCGTGATCGCGCCGACGCCGCGGCGGATCACCCGCAGGGTGACCTCCTCGCCGACGTCGATCTTCAGCAGCGAGTCCTCCAGGGCCTCCACCGAGCCGGACACGTCGCCCTTGAGGATGAGCAGCAGCTCCTGCCGCTCGCCCTGCTTGATGAAGTCCTCCAGGGACATGCTGCGGCGGGTGCGCATCAGCTCGGCGTTGCGCTTGCGCGCCTCCCGCTTGTCGGCGATCTGCCGGGCGACCCGGTCGTCGTCGACGACCAGGAAGCTGTCGCCCGCGCTGGGCACGGCGGTCAGGCCGAGCACCTGCACCGGACGCGACGGCGGCGCCTCCTCGACGTTGTTGCCGTTCTCGTCGAGCATCGCCCGCACGCGGCCGTGCGCCACGCCGCAGACGATCGAGTCGCCGACCCGCAGGGTGCCGCGCTGCACCAGCACGGTCGCCACGGCGCCCCGGCCGCGGTCGAGGTGGGCCTCGATGGCCGACCCCTGGGCGGGCATGTCCGGGTTGGCCTTCAGGTCGAGCTCGGCGTCGGCGGTCAGGATGATCGCCTCGAGCAGCCCGTCGATGTTGGTGCGCTGCTTGGCCGACACGTCGACGAACAGGGTCTGCCCGCCGTACTCCTCGGCGACCAGGCCGTACTCGGTCAGCTGGGCGCGCACCCGCTGCGGGTCGGCGCCGTCGACGTCGACCTTGTTGACCGCGACCACGATCGGCACCCCCGCCGCGGTGGCGTGGTCGATCGCCTCGGTGGTCTGCGGCTTGACGCCGTCGTCGGCGGCGACCACCAGCACCACCAGGTCGGTGGTGTCGGCACCGCGGGCGCGCATGGCGGTGAACGCCTCGTGGCCCGGGGTGTCGATGAAGGTGATCTTGCGCAGCTCGCCGTCGACCTCGGTCTCGACCTGGTAGGCGCCGATGTGCTGGGTGATGCCGCCGGCCTCGCCCGCCTGGACGTTGGCGTGCCGGATGGCGTCCAGCAGCTTGGTCTTACCGTGGTCGACGTGACCCATGACGGTCACGACCGGCGGACGCGGCCGCAGGTTGTCCTCGCCGCCCTCGTCCTCGCCGAACTCGATGTCGAACGACTCCAGCAGCTCGCGGTCCTCGTCCTCCGGGCTGACGATCTGGACGTCGAAGTCCAGCTCGATGCCCAGCAGCTTGAGGTCGTCCTCGTTGACCGACTGGGTCGCGGTGACCATCTTGCCGAGGTGCAGCATGATCTGCACCAGCGAGGCCGGGTTGGCGCCGATCTTCTCGGCGAAGTCGGTCAGCGACGCGCCCTGCGGCAGGCGGATCGTCTTGCCGCCGCCCCGCGGGGCCTGCACGCCGCCGATCGCCGGCGCCTGCATGCTGTCGACGAACTCCTGGCGCCGCTGCCGCTTGGACTTGCGGCCCCGGGCCGGACGCCCGCCGGGACGGCCGAAGGCGCCCTGCGTGCCGCCGCGGCCGCGGCCGCCGCCCCCCGGACGGGGACCGCCGAAGCCGCCGGGGCGTCCGCC
>NZ_BAABDO010000231.1:0-3803 GCF_039539665.1 Actinomadura keratinilytica | reverse complement strand
CGCGCGGATCAGCGCCGCGGCGCGCGCGCCGAAGCCCTCCACCGACGGCAGCACCGCGTCGAAGCCGGCGCCGGCGCGCCGGCCCGCGGCGGCGCCCGGCGGGGTGGCCCGCGTCACCGCACTCACCGTCCCACCAGGTCGAGGTGCAGCCCGATGAGCCGCTCGATGGCCTCGGTCACGTGCTCGCGGGCCAGCCGCGCGGCGCGCTCGCCCTCGCCCGCCCCGATCGCCCCGGCGATCCGGCGGTGCTGCTCGGCCATCCGGCCGCCGACGGCGCCGCCGGCGCCCGGCAGCCACAGCAGCGGGCCGATCTCGGTCTGCATGGCGATCTCGGCGCGGGTCAGCCGGGCCGAGTGGGCCGCGGCGGCCACTTCGACGTGGAAGCGGCCGTCGGTGCGGTGCCGCCGGTCGGGGTCCGGTGCGGCGGCGAACGCCTCGGCGGCGTCCGACAGGCGCCGCACGTCCTCGGGCGAGGCCAGGTCGGCGGCCAGCAGCGCGGCGCCGGTGGCCAGCGCGGTGTAGTGGTCGCCGAGGTCGCGCAGGTCCTCCACGGACAGCTCGCGCAGCCGCGCGCGCCGGTGGGCCGCGGTCTCGCGGGGCGACGGCCCGCGCACGAAGCTGCCGCCGCCCCGGCCGCGGCGGGTGACGATCAGCCCCTGGCCGCGCAGCTCGCCGAGCGCCTCGCGGACCGTGGCGATGGCAACGCCGAGCTGGTCGGCCAGGTCGGCCTCGCTGGGCAGCTGCTCGCCGTCGGCCAGCAGCCCGAGGCAGATCGCGTCGGCCAGCCGCCGTGTGATCAGCTCGGCCCGGCCCAGGCTGTCCAGCGGCGTGAACACGGCGAGCCGGGTGATCGCGGACGCGTTCGGCGCGGGCATGGCGGCGGCCCCCCGTCGAAAAACCTGCGGTCAAACATGCGGTCCCGTGAGTTTCCGGCCGATGCTACTGGAGGGCGCCGGCCGGCGTCAGTCTCCCGGGACCGGCGCCGTGCCGGGGTCCGGATCCCGACGACGCCCGCCGGGCTCGGTCGCACCACGCGCTTGCGCCGCGGCCCGGGGCCGTGGGCCGCGGCGATGCGCCGGGCGTCGGCTCAGAACGGATAGTGGGCGTGCTGCGTGGCGACCGTGACCCAGCGGGTGTTGGAGAACGCCTCGATGCCCCACCGCCCGCCGAACCGCCCGTACTCGGAGGCCTTGAACCCGCCGAACGGGGCCTGCGGCTCGTCGGCCACCGACTGGTCGTCGACGTGCACGATGCCGGTGCGGATGCGCCGCGCCACCTTCAGCCCGTGCGTGGCGTTCTCGGTGATGACGCCCGCGGTGAGCCCGTTGTCGGTGTCGTTGGCCAGCGCCACGGCCTCGTCGTCGGTGGCGAAGCTCTCGACCACGCAGACCGGGCCGAACGCCTCGGCGTAGTACAGGGCGGCCTCCTTGGGCACGCCGGTCAGCACGGTCGCCGGGTGCACCGCCCCGTCCGGCTCGCCGCCGCCGGTCAGCACCCGGGCGCCCTTGCCCACCGCGTCGCGGACCAGGGCCGCCACGCGGCGCGCCGCGTCCGCCGAGAACAGCGGGCCGATGACGGTGGCCGGGTCGTCCGGGGAGCCGGACGGCAGCCCCGCCACCTTCGCGGTGAACCTGGCGGTGAACTCCTCGGCCAGCGACTCGTGCACCAGCACCCGGTCGCCGGACATGCAGATCTGCCCGGCGTTCATGAACACCCCGAACGCGGCGGCGTCCACGGCGTAGTCCACGTCGGCGTCGTCCAGCACGATGATGGCGTTCTTGCCGCCCAGCTCCAGCACCGCGGGCTTGAGGCGGCGGGCCGCCTGCTCGCCGATGATCCGGCCCACGTTCGTCGAACCGGTGAAGTTGACCGCGCGCACCCGCGGGTCGGCGATGAGCGCGTCGGCGACCGCGGGCGCGTCGGCCGGGTCGTTGCTGACCACGTTGAGCACGCCGGCCGGCAGCCCGGCGTCGCGCAGCACGTCGGCCACGAAGTAGCCGCAGGCCAGCGGGGCGTCCTCACTGGGCTTGAGCACCACCGCGTTGCCCGCCGCCAGCGCCGCCGCCACCGCCCGCACCCCCAGGATGATCGGGGCGTTCCAGGGGGAGAACGCGGCGACCACGCCGACCGGCTCGCGCACCGCCAGCCCGAGCGCGCCCTCCTCCTGCGCCGACAGCACCTCGCCGCGCGGCGCGGTGACCGCGGCGGCCGCCTCCCGCAGCATGCCGGCGGCCGGCGCCACGTTGAAGTGCGCCCACGGCCGGGTGCCGCCCACCTCGCCCGCCATCAGGTCGGCGGCCTGCTCGCCGCGCTCCTCCAGCAGGTCGGCGGCTTCGAGGAGGACGGCCCGGCGGGCGAAGGGGGCGACCGCGGCCCAGTCCTCGAACGCGGCCTGCGCGGCGTCGACGGCGAGCGTCACGTCCTCGGGCCCGGCGGCCGCCACGGTCGCGTACGTCTCGCCCGTGTAGGGGGCGACGTCCCGCGTCGTGCGGCCCGACCGGGCGGGCACGTCCTCGCCTGCGATCAGCAGCTGTCGGGTGAGGGGCATGCCGCTCCAGCATTGTGGTCGGCGCCACATTCACGAAGCCCGCTTTTCCACTCAATGGAAAACCTCGTGAGAAATCGGGAAGAAAGCCCCTTGCGGCACGGGCTCACCCGGTACTGCTCGCCGGGGCCGCGCCGCCGCGCCGAGCCGCCGCACCGCGCCGCCGCACCGCGCCGCCGCACCAGGCGGGCCCGACCGGCCCGACCACCACCAGGCCCAACGCGAAGCCCGACGGGTAGAGGGCGGCCTCGCCGCGCGGCAGGTCACGCTCGGCGCGCAGCTCGGGCAGGATCGCGCCGAGCCCGGTCGGCACGTGGCCGAGGCGGCCGAACGCCGTGTGCCGGACCGGCGTCCCGGCGGTCCTGGTCGCGACGGCTCTTGGGAGGATCGAATATGCTCGTGCCACGAGGTAATCGCGGCGGGCGAGGATGTCACCATGCAGCAGACCGCGCACCGGGCCCGCAGCCAGCGGTGGCAGGGCGCGCTGGCGGTGCTCCGCCACGTCCACGCGCACCCCGCGGCCACCCGGGCCGAGGTGGCGCGCGCCCTCGGTCTCAGCAGCGGCTCGGCCACCGAGATCACCGCCCGGCTGAAGGCGGCACGGCTGGTCGCCGAGGCCGACCCGCGTCCCACCGGCGAGCGGGGCCGTCCGTCGCCCGCCCTGGTGGCCCACTCGCGCGGCCCCCTGGTGTGCGTCGTCGACATCGGCCACGAGCACTGGCGCGTCGCGACGGTCGAGCTGGGCGGGGGCATCGCCGGCCTGGAGTCCGGGCGGCATGCCGACCGCGACGCCGACGCCGTGCTCGGCCACCTGCGCGGCAAGGTCGCGGCCGTACGGCGGCGGTACGGCCCGCGCGTGCGCGCCGTGTCGGTCGCGGTCGCGGGCACGGTGCGGGACGGCACGGTCGTGCAGGCCTCCGGGATGGGCTGGAGCGATGTGGACCTGCAGTTGCTGCCGTCCGGCTCCCGCACGCCCCTGCTGGTCGGCAACGACGCGTCCCTGGCCGGGCTGGCCGAGGCGCGGCGCGGCGTCGGCGCCGGCGCACGCGTGGTGCTGCACCTGACCGTCGAGGTCGGCGTCGGCGGCATCCTCGTCGTGGACGGGCGGCCCGTCGACGGCGCCACCGGCGCGGGCGGCGAGTTCGGGCACATGCCGTTCGGCGACCCCGCGCGCGCATGCCCGTGCGGCGCCCACGGCTGCTGGCACCTGGAGGTCGTCGGCCGCGCCAAGGAGCGCGCGCTCGGCCGGCCGCCGCCG
>NZ_BAABDO010000230.1:0-3829 GCF_039539665.1 Actinomadura keratinilytica | reverse complement strand
CACGCCAGGTGGCGCACAACGTCGCCTCGGTCGGCCCGTACAAATGCCGCACCCGCACATCCGGCGACGTCTCCAGGACGCGCTCCACAGCCCGCACCGGGACCACGTCGCCGCCGGTCGCCACCTCCGTCAGGCCCGCGAACACGCCGACGTCCTCGTCCGCCAGCACTCGGAACAGGCCGGCCGTCAGATGCACCGTCGCCAGCCCGAAGTCGGCCTTCATCCGGCGCAGCACCGCGCCGTCGACCCGGCCGTCGGGGGCGACCACGACCCGGCCGCCGCGCAGCAGCGGCACCCACACCTCGAACAGGGACGCGTCGAACACGTGCGGAGCGTGGAACAGCACGCCGTCCGCGTCGCCCCATCCGCCGTTCAACGCCAGCCCGGCCAGGTCGCGGTGCGTGACGACCACGCCCTTGGGCACGCCCGACGAGCCGGAGGTGTACATCAGGTAGGCCGCGTTCTCCGGATGCAGGGCGACCTGCGGCCGGTGGGACGCCGCGCGGCTCTTGAGCTCCTCCACTGTCACCCACGGCGTGCCGGCAGGTACCAGGTCCGCCAGTTCGCCCGTCGTCACCACGACGCCCGCCCCGGCGTCGTCCACGACGAATCTCACCCGGTCGAGCGGAGCGGACGCGTCCAGGGGCACGAAGACGCCGCCCGCCATCAGCACTCCCAGCCAGGCCACCACGACGTCCGCGCCGCGCGGCAGCAGCACCCCGACCCGGGACTCGGCGGTCACGCCGCGTTGCGCCAGGCCGCCCGCCACCGCCAGGCCCAGTTCCCACAGCTCCCGGTACGTCAGGCGCGTCCCGTCGCCCGCCACCGCGACCCGGTCGCCGTGGCGGGCCACCACGGCCTCGAGGGCCTCCACCGCGACGCCCGCCCCGGCCGCGGCGGCATCGGTGCCGTTCACCCGGCGGAACAGTTCCACCTCGCCGCGCGTCAGCACGTCCAGGTCGCCCACGGGACGCCCGGGGGCGGCGGCCATCTGGGCGAGCACGTCGAGCAGCCGCTCGAGCAGGTCTCCGACGAACCCTTCGGTGAGCACGTCCGTCCGGTAGGCGCCGCCGAATCTCAGCCGCTCGCCGGGGAACACGGCGAGGCTGAGCGGGTAGTGCGTGAGCGACTTGCCGTTCATCCGGATGTCGAGCGCGTCGCGGCCGGGGCCGCCGCCCGGGTCGTCGCGGGGATAGCTCTCGTAGGCGAGGAGGGTGTCGAACCTGGCCGCGGGACCGGCGCAGCGCTGGATCTCCGCCAGTCCCAGGTGCTGGTGCGGCAGCAGCGCGGCCTGGCTCGCCCGCAGCCGCGCGAGCAGGTCGGCCACCGTGCCCGCCGGGTCGAGCCGGACGCGGACCGGCACGTTGTTGATGAGCAGGCCCACCATGTCGTCCACGCCGGGCAGCTCGGGCGGGCGGCCGGCGACCACGGTGCCGAACACCACGTCGTCGCGGCCGGTGAGCCGGCCCAGCACGACCCCCCACGCCGCCTGCACCACCGTGTTGAGGGTGGTGTCGGCGGACTTGGCCAGCGCCTCCAGCGCGCGGGTGAGTTCCGCGCTCGCCGTCCTCTCCAGGTAGCCGCCGTCGACGGCCGGTGCCGTGGGGCCGGACGGCACCAGCAGGGTCGGTTCGTCCACTCCGGCCAGTTCCGCCCGCCACGCCGCGCGCGCGGCGGGCTTGTCCCGCTGCGCCAGCCAGGCGAGGTAGTCGGCGAAGGGCGTGGCGGGCGGCAGGCCGCCGGCGTCCCCTCCGGCCGCGTAGATCTGCGCCAGCTCGCGCCTGAGCACGAACAGCGACCACCCGTCCATGAGGAGGTGGTGGCTCGTCATCACCAGCAGGTGCCGTTCGCGGGCGAGGCGCACCAGGAGCAGCCGCAGCAGCGGCGGCCTGGTCAGGTCGATGCGGCGGGCCGCCTCCTGCGCGGCCAGCCGGTGCGCCTCGGCCTCGGCGTCCGCCTCGGACAGGTGGGACAGGTCCCGTTCGCGCCATGGCAGCACCACCCGGTCCGGGATGACCTGCACCGGCGCGTCCAGCCGCGCGGGCTGGCGGAAGCACGCCCGCAGGCTGGCATGCCGGTCCAGCAGCGCCTCCCAGGCGGCCTTCAGCACCGCCGCGTCCAGCCGCCCCCGCAGGTCGAAGAAGTTCTGCACCTGGTAGACGTCCGGTGCGTCCCGGTCGTAGAGGGCGTGGAACTGCAGGCCCTCCTGCAGCGGGGTCAGCGGCCAGACGTCCTTGACACGGTTCACCATGCCCCGTTCCCGTCCTTGAGATCCGTCTCGAACTCGGCCTCCAGGTCGTCGAGCTGGGTCTGGCTGAGCTCCACGAGCGGGAGGTCCGACGGGGTGTGCCCGCCGGCGTCGGGCCGGGCGCCGTGCCGGGCCAGGCCGGTGAGGGTCCGCGTCCAGGCCGCCAGCAGCGCTTGCATGGCCGACTCGTCGAACAGACCGTCCGGCCAGGTGAGCGACACCGTCACCGCCGGGCGGGCGGGCGTGCCGGCGACCTCGGCGGCGGCCTGCAGGGACCATGCGGCGCGCGTCCCGGTGAGGTCGCCGCCCCCGCCGGTGAGGTCGGCGAAGCGGAACCCGACCTGCGCGGCCGGCGGCGCCGCCAGCCGCGGGGCGGTGTCGCGGTTGAGGTGGCGCAGCAGCCCGTAGCCGAGGCCGCCGCCGGGCACCGCCCTGATCTGCTCCTTGAGCGTCTTGACCAGGCTTCCGGCCGCGGATCCGCCGGCGCGGATCTCGTCGTGGTCGACGTCGCCGACGTCGAGCCGGACGGGATGGGGGCCGGTGAACCGGCCCACGGCGGCCGACACGTCCAGGTCTTCGCGGAACCGCGCCCGGCCGCAGGATTCGGTCTCGACCACCAGCGGGCCGTCGGGTTCGCCGCGCTGCCGCCGCCAGTGCGCGAACGCGGTCGCGAAGGCGGCCAGGAGGGCCTCCGCGGGTTCGAGGTGGTACGAGCCGCACAGGTCCGTCAGCAGCCCCGCCGCCGTGTCGGGCGGGAGCGCGGCGGACGCGGTGCGCACGTCCGCGCCGGGCGTGCCCGACGGCAGCCGGACGGCTCCGCCGAGAAGGTCGATCCACGCGTCCAGTTCCGCGACGACCTCCGGGTCGGCGGACCGTGCCGCGAGCACCCGCGCCCAGTCGGCGAAGGACGCCGACGGCCCGAGGGCGCGGCCCTCCCATGCCGCCGCCAGGTCGTCCCGCAGGACGCTCCAGGACTTCTCGTCCACCACCAGGTGGTGGGCCACGAGCACGAGCAGGCCCGGCTCGGCGGAGCCGCGGTCCAGCCACACCGCCTCGAAGGTGCGCCCCGACTCCGGTTCCAGCCGGGCCGCCGCGCCGACGGCCTCCTCGGCGGCCAGGGCGAGGGCGTCGCGTCCCCGCGCGTCCACGCGCCGCAACCGCAGGCCGGGGTCGCGCACCTCGTAGCGCGGTTCGCCGTCCGCGTCGCGGACCAGTGCCGTCCGCAGCGCGTCATGGCGGACCAGCAGAGCCTCGACCGCCGCGGCGACCTGGCCGGTCTCGAGGCCGGCCGGCACCGGGGCCGTCCGCCAGACGGCGGAGCGTCCGTCCAGCGCCCGGGCGCCCATCAGCTCCATCAGCCGTCGCGTGCCCGGCGTGGCGGGCGCGGACCGGCCGTCCCCCGCCGTGCTCGGCGCCGCGACCGCGGCGACGGCGGCGAGTCTCTCCGGCGTGCGGTGCTCGAACACGTCGGCGGCGGTGATGGCCACTCCGGCCTTGCCGGCGCGGGCGACGAGCCGCAGGCACAGGATGCTGTCGCCGCCGAGTTCGAAGAAGCCGTCGTCGGCGCCGACCCGTTCGACG
>NZ_BAABDO010000229.1:0-3864 GCF_039539665.1 Actinomadura keratinilytica | reverse complement strand
GCCGCCGCCCAGCAGCGCCACCTCCGTGAGGCCGGCGTTGCGCGCCCGGGCCCGCAGCTGCGCCACCCGGCCCAGCAGGGCGCGCGCCGCGCCCGGCTGCCCGGGCCAGCACAGCGTCCGCCCCTCCGCCTCGGCGGCGGCCGCCGACGGCCACAGCGTCGCATCCTCCGAGGCCAGCCGGACCGGGACCTGGTCGATCCACAGCCGCCCCATGACCCGCCGCGCGTGCTGCCGCACCGGATCGCGCGCGGTGACGGTGACGCCGCCCGACGCGACCGGGGTGTACTCGGTCACGGCCCCGTCCGTCCCGCCCGTCCGTCGCCTCCCGCGACGCGGGCCGCTCCGCGGGCGCGCACGCCGGTGCGCACGCCCGGCGCCGCCCGCACCCCCGCGACCAGCCGGGCCGCGCCCTCCACCGGGTCGCGCAGGTGCAGCCGGACGACCGGCAGGCCCCGCTGCCGCAGCGCCCGCACCTCCGCCAGCGCCCGCGCCAGCCGCAGCTTGGCCAGCCCGTACGGGCGGCCGGGCACCGGATGGTCGGCCAGCGGGTCGCCCGGCGCCGGCTCCCCGGTGACGATCAGGAACACGCCGCCGCCCGGCCCGTCCTTGTGCACCGGGCCGGTGGCGTGCGGATAGGCCGGCCCCTGCCCGTACAGGACGGGGCGGCCGCTGCGCCGCGCCAGCGCGGGCGCCAGGTACCGGCCGGACAGGTCACCGGACACGTACGTGGCGACCGACACGTACCCGTTCATCGGCATGTGCGCCAGCAGCGCGTCCAGCACCCCCTCCAGCCGCGACCCGCCCAGCGACGGCACGTCGGTGTGCACCTCGATCCCGCCGTCGACGAACGCCGGGGCGGCGGTCGGCAGCGGGTCCGGGCCCGCCGCCTGCAGCATCGTCGCCGCGTCGTCCTCGGCCTCCTGCACCACCAGGCTGCCCGGCTCGAACGGGTTCACGCCCAGCAGCCAGCCCGCCACCGCCGCGGCGTACTCCCACAGCAGGAACTGCGCGCCCAGCGGCGCCCACAGCGAGGTGTCGCTCTCCGACGAGCCCTCCGCCCGCGGATTGATCGCGATGCTGTGCACGTCCGGCCGCTCGCCCGGCCCGCCGGACGGGTCGAACGCCAGGATGCCGCGGCCGCGCTTGCCCGTCGCCACCGCCAGCAGCTGCGCGATCCAGGAGCTCAGCGCGGTCGGGCCGCCGGGCTCGCGCAGCATCACCTTGTCGCGGGGGCCGCCCTCGACGCCGCGCTGCGCGCAGCCGCCCAGGATCGCCCCCAGCAGCAGGCCCGGGTTGTCCTCGTCGCGCCCCAGCGACGCCGCCACGGTCGCCGCCTCGTCCAGCACCCGGTAGGCGTCCGCCCCGGCCAGCAGCGCGGGCACCAGCCCGTAGGCCGACAGCGCCCCGTAGTGGCCGGGCAGGTACGGATCGGTCAGCCCGATGCGGTAGCCGCACTGGCGGGCGAAGTCGTGCAGCGGGCTGCCGTGGTCGGTGATCACCAGGAACCGCGAGGCGATCTCGCGTTCGGACAGGCCGTGCTCGCGGAACGCCGCCATGAAGATCCGCCGGTAGGCGTCCCCCTCGATGGACACCCCCGGCTTGCTGGCCAGCACCACCAGCGTCCGGTCGAGCCGGTCCAGCGCGTAGCCGAGCGGGGCGGTGTCCCCGCCGTCCAGCACGGTCAGCCCGCCCGGCGGGGCGTCCGGTCCGGCCGCCCGGCCGGGCGCCGCCGCGGCCGACGAAGAAGACGAGGAGACCGGCGCGGAACCGGCGGCCGCCACCGGCAGCCCGGCGGGGGAGTGCGCCTCGACGATCGCCTGCGCGGGCAGCGTGTCGGCGCCCACGCCGATCAGCACGACGTGGTCCAGGCCGGAGTAGCGCGCCTCGGTGACCAGCGGCTCGATCTGGTTGAGCAGGCCGCGGGAGGCCACGGGCAGGTCGAGCCAGCCCAGCCGGCTGTGGTCGACCGCGCGGCGGCCCCACAGCCTGGGGTCCTTGGCGGCCAGCGCGCCGGGCACCCCGCAGCTGACGAGGTAGTCGCGCGCCTGCAGCGCCGCGTCGAGCACCTCGCCCCGCGTCAGTACGTCGAATCCGGACACCGTTCCTCCCGACGCCCTATCGTTTCAGGAGAGAACAGGCATTCGCGACCCAGTCCTCGGATCTGCGGACACGTTCAGCCGGTGAGCGCCGCGGCGAGGCGGGCCAGGCCCGCCGCGCGGTCGCGCAGGTGCAGCCGCACCGCCGGGCGGCCCACCGACCGCAGCGCCCGCAGGTCGCCGAACGCCTGCGCCAGCTGCAGCTCCCGCAGGCTGTACGGCCTGCCCGGCACCGCCACATCGCGCGGGGACTCCCCGGTGAGCTGCAGGAACACCCCGTTCTGCGGCCCGCCCTTGTGGTACTGGCCGGTCGTGTGCAGCAGCCGCGGCCCCCACCCGAACGTGACCGGGGCCGGGCGCTTGCGGACCGCCGCACCGCGCGCCGCCAGCAGCCCGCGCAGGTCCGCCGCGGCGGCGTCGCCCTCCCGGTCCAGGTACGCCATGACGGCCAGGTAGCCGCCGTCCGGCACCGCCTCCAGCAGGCCCTCCAGCACGCCGGTCAGGTCGGTGGCGCCCCGCACCAGCTCCTCGGGGGCGTGCACCTCCACCTCGCCGCACACCAGCGCCGGCACGCGGCTGATCACGGTGGGCGCCAGGCCCTCCTCGGCGCGCAGCAGCGCCGCGGTGTTGCGCTCGGACGCCCGCACGTCCGGCTGGTCGAACGGGTTGACGCCCAGCACCCGGCACGCCACCGCCGTCGCGTACTGCCACAGCAGGAACTGCGCGCCCAGCGGCCCGGACACGCTCAGCGCCGCGTCCTCGCCGGACGGCCCGCGCGCCGCCGCATCGCCGGGGCGGGCCCCCAGCACCACCCGCCGCACGTCGTCGGCGGGCTCGAACCCGGGCGCGTCCACGCCCTCGACCACCACCGGCAGCACGCCCCGGCCGTCCTTGCCGGTCGACTCGGCGACCAGATGCTCGATCCAGCCGCCCAGGCCGCGCAGGCCGGACCCGCCCTCGGCGACCGCCAGCTTGTCCCGGCCGACCAGCGCCGACGCGCCGAGCACGGCGCCCAGCGCCAGCGCCGGGTTCTCGTAGGGCTGGGCCAGCACCGGCACCAGCTCCGCCGCCTCCGCCAGCAGCCCGGCCGCGTCCGCGCCCGCCAGCGCCTCGGGCGCCAGCCCGAGCGCCGACAGCGCCGCGTACCGGCCGCCGACGTCGCCGGGCGCGGGCAGCAGCCGGTACCCGGCCGCTCCCGCCGCCTCCGCCAGCGGCGAACCGGGATCGGTGACGACCGCGAAGTGCCGCGCCAGGTCGGCGCCGGCGATCCCGGCCGCCCCGAACGCGGCCTGAAACACCCGGCGCAGCGCGTCGGTCTGCACGTCGCCGCCCGACGGGTCGGCGACCACCACCAGCGTGCGCCGCAGGTCGCCGTCCAGCGCCCGGCCCACCTCCAGCGGATCGGTGGTGTCCAGCACGGTCAGCGGCACGCCGCGGGCGCGGGCGATCGCCTCCGGTGCCAGCGCGGCGCCCCCCACGCCCGCCAGCACCACCCGGTCCAGGCCCGCGTCGCGGGCCGCACCGGCCAGCTCGGCCAGCCGCGCCGGAAGCACCCGCGACCGCCCGGGCAGCCGCAGCCACCCCAGCCGCCGGGACGCCTCCGGCGCCGCGTCCGGACCCCACAGGCCCGCATGCCCCGAGGACAGGGAGCGCGGCACGCCGTCGGAGACCAGGCGGGACAGGATCGTCTCGCTCTCGTCGACGACGGCGCCCCGGATGGTGACCGAGACACCGCCCGCGGTCACCACCGCGGTCACCGTCGGCACCT
>NZ_BAABDO010000228.1:0-3951 GCF_039539665.1 Actinomadura keratinilytica | reverse complement strand
CGTGTCGGCGAACCATGGCCGTCATCAAGCCACAAACACAAGATCCAGATCCGCAGATCCGCAAAACAGGCCCTAGGGGGAAAGAGAACGCTGCGCTTCCCAGACGCCATCGCAAACGAGTCGAGCGAACGTGGTCGCGGACTGCATGTAATACGCAATCTCGCGGCACGGATAGGAGTGCGAGGTAGTCCGGAAGACGGTCATCTCGTCTGGGTACTTATCGACATTGAACGACAAAGCTCATGATCGCTGCGGAGGCATATCCGGCTGCCGGATTGGCGTGGTTGCCGGCCCGTTGGCCGCACTGGAGATTTCTGTGTCCAGCCGAGTTGGGGTGCAGTGCAAGGGAAGGTGACCATTATCCGACTAGAATGTGTGGCCCCTATGTAGGGTGATGCTGACCAGTCAATTCCTTCCTGAGTAGAGGGATGGCTTTGAGGAGTTCAATCATGCCTCTCAATGCACGCGGTTGGCGGTCGGACGCTTCTGCGCGTGGGTGCTCAGCAGAGGCTGGTTTCTCATCCCATCCCCTCGCGACGGGAGGATAAGCCCGACATTGCGCCGTCTGTCCAAGGGCGGTGTGGTTTCGCAGCGGCTCCCCTGTTAGGGCTGATGTGCAGTCCATGGGTGGCGGTAGCCGCCGCGTCCTAGGTAAGGGCTGGTGAGGACGTGGTGAATGGCGGTCCAGGTCATCAGCGTCTTCCATGGGACAGGTTGAAGCTCACGAATCGCACGGGTGAGGGCGGTGTTGTAGGTGTCCAGTGCTGTCCGAATCTGGTGGTCGGGGATCGGGCCGTGTGTCATGGCAAGGGTGACGATCAGTTTGGCCAGGTCGTATCCCAGCGGCGCCAAAGTGACGGTGTCGAAGTCGACCAGGATGGGGCCGTTGGTGCTGATCAGGAAGTTCCGGGGGTTGCTGTCCTTGTAGAAGGCGGCGGGTCCGGCCAGCGTTTCGTCAAGCGCGTTCATGGCGTCCGAGAGAGACAGCGCTGGTTCGGGCACGGCTCGCTGGGTTAGCAGGCGGATGATGGCGGTACGGCGGTGCGACACGAAGTCGGGAATGGTTACGCCTGTGGTGGTGTGGTGGGGGCGGTCCAGCCGGGCCCGGTGCAGCTCGTGTTCGTAGGCGACGCGGTGTAGGTCACCCAAGAGACAAGCGAGTGCAGGTAGGTCCTGGGGGCGGGCGTGGACTCCGGCGATGTGCTCAAACTCCAGCTTGTGAGGGTGTGCCACGAGCAGCCTAGGGACGGGCGCACCGAGGCTGGCGAGCCAGGCGTGGTGTGAGGCGGCTGTGCGGCATCTCGCCGTTCCCTCTGGGCTGTCGGGGTAGTGCTTGGTCCAGCGCCGAGGCTTGGCTGTCATGACGGCCGCCTGGCAATGACGTAGGTGATGGTGGACGTGGCGGTCAGGGGGGCGTTGCCTCGGCGGCGCCGTAGCTGCTCCGCCAGTTTTGTTGGGTCGGTATCCAGCGGCGGGGGGAGCTGGTACTTGGGCACGGTGACCAAGTAGTCGGCCAGGTGCGCCGCGTCTCTGAAAAGGAAGACGTGTTGGTCATGAAGGACGGCCTCAACCGTCAGCACATTGCTGCACAGGGCGGGGAGGCGACGACTGTCCGCAGCGGCGTACAGGCTCGGGCGGGTGGTGGCGCCAGAGTCCAGGCCCGTGACAGTGAGAAGATGATCAAGCTGGTGATAGCTGTCGGCAGACTTGGTGACCAGCACCGCGACGCTGCCGGGGCGCAGGCAGCGGGCGATCTCGGCCAGGACATGCGCGGGAGCCGGCGCGTGATACAGGCTGAACACCGCGGTGACGGCGTCACAGGAAGCCGCAGCTAGGGGCAGGGAATGGAAGTCGGCCTGCAGGTAGCCGACTTGGGCCTTGTCTGGAGTGTGTCGGTTACGAGGCAGAGAAGTGGCCAGGTGGTGCCGAGCGGCGTCCAGCATGGTCGGTGAGGCGTCAACGGCCAGCAGCCGCGCTCGTGGGAATCGCTGGGCGATGACACGAGTGGGGCGCCCGGTGCCGCAGCCGAGGTCGGCGATGAGCGGAGCCGGGTGATCGGTCAGATGCGGAGACTGGCGGGTGAGCAGGTCGGCGACCATGTTTCCGACATGGGCTCCGCGGATCTTGGCGGTCAGCAGGGCGTTGCTGCGCCGCTGGACGCGGACGCGGTCGGCGTACAGGGCAGGCACCGTGTGTGGATCGGTGAACGGGTTGCTGCCGTTCGAGGACTTGGGCGGCATGGTCACCGCCGTCCGTGCACGCCGGAGGAGGAGCGGGCTATGTGAGTTGTTCGACGAGCCGGTTGGCGGCGCGCCGTGAGCGGACGATGTGAACCTGGGCGTGTCCGGCGTGTTCGGCGATCAGTGCGCGGACTCGGGGTGCCATCTCGCGGCGGTAGCCCCAGATGTAGCGAATGAAGCCCCAGTTGATGTTGTCGTAGACGCCGTCGTTCTTGTGCTGGCCTCCGCGATAGCGCCAGCGGCGCTGGGCTATGCCCCACAGGCAGGTGATCGCGGGCAGGTCCAGGAAGATCACGTGGGTGGCGCGGCGAAGCCGGATGGGGAGTGTGCCGGCGTAGTTGCCATCGATCACCCAGGTGTCCGCTGCGACGAGTTCTTCTTGGATTTGCGCGAACTTGTCTTGTGGCAGCTTGTTCCACTCGTCGTCGTAGTAGACGGCGTCCAGGTGGATGATCTCGGTGCCGATGCGCGCGGCGAGACGGCGGCCGATGGTGGTCTTGCCGGACCCGCCACAGCCGATGATCGCGACTCTTTTCAGCGGTTGCGTCGGGCTGGGCTCCATGGAGGTTGACGGTACCGGCTGCGAGGCCGTGTGTCGGTCGGGCACGCCAAATGCTCGGCACGATCTCCGCTGTCCTTGCCGCAGTGTCGGACGCGGTCATCGTGCAATCCATCCGCCATGTGGGGCCGTGCTGTGATACAGCAGGTCGTTCAGGGTCTCTAGCTGCGTCGACAGTCGGAAGATCTCCAGGTGGCGCAGGCAGCGGCCGATGAGATCAGCGTGGCCTGTGCCGCCTGAGAGCGCGGCGAGCTTGTCGAGGACATGGCGGACGTCGGCCGCGTCAGTGATGATGAGCTCTTCTGGGACGACCTTGTCAGCTGAGCGGAGTTCGGACGGGGTGATTGGCAGGCATCCGGCCAGTACCGCCTCGAAGATCCGCTGGGTGAACTGGCCACGCGCGGCGGTCCGGTCGGGGGCCAGCAACACAGTGGCCAGGCTGCGCCGATACAAGCGATCTACCTCGGGAAAAGGGATGCGGCCGATGAAGTGGACGTGGGGCCATCGGTCGGTGGTGGTCCACTTGCCGGCGACCAGGTGATCGACCTCGGCGGCGGCAGGCGCGAAGTAGCGGTCGAACTGCCGGTCGCGGTCGTACTGGTTGCCAATGTAGACGAGCGGCAGGTCACGGTGGAGGGCGGCAAGTCGGTGTGGGTCGGCGGTGTTCAGAACGTTGTCGTTGATCGGGAACAGCAGACGGGCCGCGCCGGGCCCGGGGTGCAGTGCGGCCTGGACCTCCCCGAGTTGGTTGGAGGCTCTGATACCTGCAAGGGTGTGAGGAGTCATGGCACCACCGAGGAAGTACTCCACCGAGCTGCGTGAGCGTGCGGTTCGGATGGTGTTCGAGCTGCGTGAACAGGGGATGAGGACCGGGGCGATCGCCCGGGTGGCCGACCAGTTGGGCATCCACCGCGAGGCGTTGCGGACCTGGGTGCGCCAGGCCGAGGTCGATGGCGGGAAGCGGCCGGGAACCAGTACCAGTGACGCTCAGCGTATCGCCGAACTCGAGCGCGAGGTCCGCGAGTTGCGGCGGGCGAATGAGATCTTGAAGGCGGCGTCGGCTTATTTTGCGAGGGAACTCGACCCCAAACCGCCGCGCTAGTTGTACTGACCATGGACGTTGGTGACGGCGACACGGCTGGATGATCTTGA
>NZ_BAABDO010000227.1:0-4139 GCF_039539665.1 Actinomadura keratinilytica | reverse complement strand
GCCGACGGCCACCGCGTCGTGGTGACCGGCGGCCCCGGCGAGACCGGCCTCGCCGCGCACGTCGCCGGGGCGGCCGGGCTGGCCCCGTGCGACGACCTGTCGGGCCGCACCGGGCCGCTCGACCTGGCCGCGCTCGTCGCGCACGCCCGGCTCGTCGTCTGCGGCGACACCGGCACCGGGCACCTGGCCACCGCGTACCGCACGCCGTCGGTGCTGCTGTTCGGCCCGACGCCGCCCGCCGCCTGGGGGCCGCCGCCCGGCCGCGCCGAGCACCGCGCGCTGTGGGCGGGGCGGCGCGGCGACCCGCACGGGCCCGAACCCGACCCGGGGCTGCTGGCGATCGGCGTGCCCGACGTCCTGGACGCGGCGCGCGGGCTGCTGGAACGCGAGAGGGGGACACCATGGGGCATCCGCGCAGACATCCGCGCGCGGTCGTGACCGGGGGCGCGGGCTTCCTCGGCTCGCACCTGTGCGAGGCGCTGCTGGCCCGGGGCATCTCGGTGGTCTGCGTCGACAACCTGCTGACCGGCACCGCCCGCAACGTCGCCCACCTGGCCGCGCGGCCGGACTTCCAGTTCCGCCGGCGCGACCTGACCGAGCCGGTGGACGTGCTCGGCCCGGTCGGCTACGTGTTCCACCTGGCGTCGGCGGCGTCGCCCGCCGACTACCTGCGGCTGCCCATCCAGACGCTGGAGGTCGGCAGCCTGGGCACCCGGCACGCGCTGGAGCTGGCCGAGCGCAAGCGCGCCCGGTTCGTGCTGGCCTCCACCTCGGAGGTCTACGGGGACCCGCTGGAGCACCCGCAGCCCGAGTCGTACTGGGGCAACGTCAACCCGGTCGGGCCGCGCAGCGTCTACGACGAGGCCAAGCGGTTCGGCGAGGCGCTGACCTCGGCGTACCGGCACTCGCGCGGGCTGGACACCGCGATCGTGCGGATCTTCAACACCTACGGCCCGCGGATGCGGCCCGACGACGGCCGGGCCGTCCCCACCTTCCTGCGGCAGGCGCTGACCGGCGAGCCGCTGACGGTGACCGGGGACGGGTCGCAGACCCGGTCCGTCTGCTACGTGGACGACACCGTGCGCGGCATCGTGGCGCTCGCGCTGTCGGGCCATCCGGGGCCGATGAACATCGGCAGCCCGTTCGAGACCTCCATGCTCGACCTGGCCCGGCTGGTCATCGAGCTGACCGGCGCGCGGTCGCCGATCCGGTTCATCGACCGGCCCGCCGACGACCCGGCGGTGCGGCGCCCGGACACCGCGCTGGCGTACCGGACGCTCGGCTGGGCGCCCCGGGTGCCGGTGCGCGAGGGCCTGCTCCGGACGATCGAGTGGTTCGCGCGCGAGCTGCCGGTCCCCCGCAGCGCCTGACGCCCGGCACCGGGCCAGGCACCGCCGCGCGGTCCGCCGGCGGAGGCGGCCCGGGCGGCGGGGTCAGCCCCTGCTGCCCGCGGTGACGAGGCGCCGGATGTCGGGCGAGAGGCTCTCGTACACCCGGTCCATGATCCGGCCCTCGGTGGCCTCGTCGACCACCTCCAGGACCACGCGGGCCAGGAAGGCGGCCTTCTGCTCGTCCACGCCGCCGCGCTCGGCGACGCGCCGGACGAAGGCGTGCCGGTCGAAGCGCTCGCCGGTGCCCGCGCCGCCGTGGACCTCGGTGCGCCGCAGGTGCTCGCCGATCTCGTGGGGGAGCTGGGCGGCCAGGTTGTCGGCCAGCCCCTCGGGTACCCGCTCGCCCAGCGTCTCCAGGGTGGCGCGGCAGGCCCGTGCGGCGTGCCCGAGGTCCGGCAGCCGCCCCCGGTTCTGGACGCGTCCGAGAAATTGGCTGTGCTGCATTTCGACCCCTCTATTCCGCATGTCGCTTTTCGTGGCGCGTGCCCGGCTTGAGGCGGTCGTAACGTGTCCGCGCGAAGTCCAGCGCGTCCAGCAGGCCGTCGGCGAGCGGCGCGGTCTCCGGCTGCGCCCGGGCCCGTGCGGCCCCCTCCTGCGACAGGCACCACCGCCACCACCGCTCCAGTTCGGCGGGGTCGAGCAGGCGCGGGCCCGCCGCGTGCTCGGGGGGCGTGAGCACGGCGGGCCACGACCACGCGCGGGCCTGCGCCGTCACCTTGGCGCCGCCCGCGACGGGGTCCACAGCCAGCGCGGGCACCCGGTTCTTCAGCGCGAGCACCAGCCCGTGCATCCGGGTGGTGACCACCAGGTCGAGGCGGCGGACCGCGCTCTCCAGCTCGGCGGCGGTGGCGGCGAGCCGCCAGTCCCCCGGGTCGAGGCGGGTCTCCAGGGGCAGGCGGGCGCACTCGCGCCGCCCCAGCCAGCCGGTCAGCTCCCGCTCCACGCGTTCGTGCCGGCCGCGCGCGCCGTACTCGCGCTGCCGCCGGACGAGCACCACCCCGACCACGGGGACCTCGGGCGTGGCGACGGACGCGGCCAGGTCGCAGCGGGCGGGCACGCCGGGGGCGTCCCGCGGCAGCACGGCGTGGAACCCGGCGGCGGCCGGGTCCCCGGGGTCGATGACCGACACGCCGACGGCCACCCGGCGGCACCGGGCGTACCGGCGGTGCAGCCGTTCGACCTGCTCGCCGCGCAGCGGGCCGCACGCGAACACCAGGTGCGTGTAGTCCTCGGGCCGGGCCTGCTCCAGGGTGAGCGCGCCGGGCCGGAACACCGGGCTCCAGGCGATGTCGCAGGGCAGCCCGGCCTCGGCCAGCCGCCGCCGCACCGCCTCCAGCGCCAGCACGTCCCCGGCGGTCGCCTCGCCGCGGACGAAGCTGGGCCACCCCACCACCAGTACGCGCATGCGGCCGATCCTTCCCGCGGGCGGGGGGCCCGAACGCGCGGCCCCGGCGGGGGCCGGGGGCGATGGCTCAGCGGGCGGCGGGCTTGGGCAGGGCGCAGCGGGCGGTCAGTTCGACGCCGCCGCGGCCCAGGCAGCGGGCGAGCAGGTAGGTCTGCTGCCCGTAGTCGGCGCCGCGGCGGACCCGCACCCTCCCCGCGCCGTCGACCTCGCAGGGGTTGTTGAGGGTGCAGCGCTCGCCGTTCTCGTTGCCGGTGTTGTTGATCCCGACGACCAGGCCGGTGGCGGCGTCCACCAGGGGCGAGCCGGAGGTGCCGCCGACGGTGTCGCAGGCGGGGCTGTAGCGGATGGAGTCGCGCCAGGTCCACTCGGCCTCGCGGAGCCGGTGCACGAAACCGTCGATCTTGCAGGAGTAGATCTTGCGCCAGTAGCCGGAGACCACGCGGATCTGCGTGCCCGGCCGCGGCCGCGACGGCGCCAGCCGCAGCGCGTGCACCCCGTACCGCCGGGCGAGGCGGCGGTAGCTGGTGCCGAGCCGGTACACCGCGACGTCGGTGTCGGTCATGGTGGCGTACTCGATCCGGTTGGCGCGCACGGTGCCCAGCGTGCGCTTGCCGGTCCGGTCGAGCAGGGTGAACGTGCGCGTGGACGGCCGGTCGACGAACACCTGCCCGGCCTTGGGCATGCCGGTCTCCAGGCAGTGCCCGTTGGTGAGCACCAGGGCGGCGTCGTTGTCACGCGTGCGCGGCCCGCGCACCAGGGCGCCGGAGCAGTTGTCGAGCGCGACGGCACCGGCGAAATCGACCCGTTTGTACTGCCGGGCCGTCACCGGCTCGACGGCCGCGGCGGCGGCCGTCCGCGCGCCGTCGGGCACCGGCCCGCCGGTGGCGAGGGCCTGGGGCCGCGGGGTCTGCGCGTGGGCGGGTGCGGACGCGGCGCCGCCCACGGCCGCGAGGGCGGCGTCGCAGGCGCCGACGGCGCGGACGGCCCCGGCGAATCTGCTGGTCATGCGGGCTCCTCTCAGACGGAACGGCACCGACAAGATCATCACTGTGCCGGATGGGAAAGCCAAGGACTGACGTGACCGGTGTGGCGCGGGGGCAAGCACTTTGCCCCCGCGGCGGCCACCGGCCGGCCGTTACCGCACGTCGACCCAGCCGAAGGTGCGCTCGACGGCCTTCTTCCAGGCCGCGTAGGACCTCTCGCGGCGCTCGTCGTCCCACTGCGGCAGCCAGCGCCGGTCCTCGTTCCAGTTCCGGCGCAGCTCGCCGGTGCTGCGCCAGAACCCGACGGCCAGGCCGGCGGCGTAGGCGGCGCCGAGCGCGGTGGTCTCGGCGACGACGGGC
>NZ_BAABDO010000226.1:0-4179 GCF_039539665.1 Actinomadura keratinilytica | reverse complement strand
CTCGGCCAGATCGGGCGCGCAGGCCAGGGCGCGCCGCACGCACCGCGCGGCCGTGTCGGCGGCGCCCGCCGCCCGCGCCCGGTCGTGGACGGTCAGGGCCAGCTCGAACCCCATCGCGGGCACACCGGCCGCCAGCTCGCGCCACACCCAGTCGGGGACCTCGGCGCCGTGCCGCGCCAGCAGCGCCGCCGCGGCCTTCTCGTCGGCGGGCGCCGCGGCCGAGTCGCCCCGGCACAGCGCCAGCAGCCCCGCGGCCCGCTCCAGACCGCCCGGGTCGAGAGCCGGGGACGAGGCGGGGGCCGAGGAGCCGAGGGCCGGCGGCGAGCCGAGCAGCGCCAGCTCGCCGAGGGCGTCCAGCCCCGCGAAGTCGAACTCGCGCCAGCAGCGCGCCACCGTGCGCGCGAACCGGCTCCCCCCGCCGCCGCCCGGCGAAGCCTCCTCCGCGCGCCGGTCGGCGGACTGCGCAAGCGGCTGCTCCACGGGGAACCACTGCGGCGTGCCCTGGTGCTGGGCGGCCGCCCACACGTCCGGGGTCGTGCCCACGAGACGTTGCGCCGCGCCGTCCGGATCGGCGCTGTAGGTCACGAACGACATCCGCGCGGCCGCCGCCATGGGAAGCGAGTACGACAGCACCGCGATCCACCGGGCCGTCAGCTCGACGTCGGAGGCGACCAGCACCACCCGCCCGTGCCCCTGCGCCAGCACGGCCGTCACCGCGTCCACCAGCCGGGTCAGCAGCGCGTACGGGTCGCCCGGCGCGCCCGCCAGCCACTCCGCCAGCGCCTCGGGCGACATCGCGGGGCCGGGCGTCAGCTCCTCCAGGGCCGCCAGCTCGTACGCCTCCGACGGCGCGTCCGCCCACAACGGCGCCTGCCACAGTTCGGCCGCGCGCACCCCCTCCATCTCCTCGGGGTCGGCCACCACCGCGTGCGCGAAGAAGTTGCCGAAGCGGCCCGAGTAGTCGCGCCCCAGGTAACGGCAGCGCAGCAGCAGCGGCCGCCCGCCCACCCGGTCGTACAGGAACGCCACGGGGAACCGCGCCAGCTCCCCGTCGTCGGGCGACAGCGGCGCGTCCGGCGGCGGCCGGTACGACAGGAACGGCGCCACCTGCGCGCGCACCCCCTCCGGGACGCCGGGCGTCTCGGCCACGAACTGGAACCCGGACCGGCCGGTGGGGCCGCTCCGCGCCGACGTGTAGTGCATCTGCCAGGCCATGCGCCCTCATCCCCCCGAATCCAGGCCGGCCGGCTGCGGCCGCACGCCGTCGAGCATGCCGAACCGGTACAGCAGCCACAGCAGCGGATCCTCGGCCCGGTACGGCCGCACGCCGCCGGGACCGACCCTGCCGTCCTCCGGCATGCCGCCCAGCGCCGACACCCCGAACAGCGCGTAGTCGGAGTACTGCTGGTCCAGGTACACGTCCAGCTGCCCGGCGTGCCACTCGTGCAGCAGCGCGCGGACCTGGGCGTCCACGGCCTCCCGGTCGTCCAGGTCGAGCGCGCCCTCGCCGCCGCGGGTGCGGTGCAGCGCCGACTGCCGCAGCAGCCCCGGCCGCAACGCGTCGATCTTGGTGAGCGCCACCGCCACCGGGATCGGCAGCCGCCGCCCGGGCGGGACGCCGTGCCGCGCCCGCAGCGCGTCGGTCACCCGCGCGATGATGTTGATCGGTTCGCTGTCGGGATCGCCGCCGGCGCCCGGCCCCGGCGGGACCGCGGTCACCGAGGCCCGCGCCCCGGGCAGCTCCAGCGGGTCCACCAGGAAGATGATCGCGTCGGCCGCCTCCAGGTAGCGCAGGTGCAGATCGGTGACGTGGCGGCTGCGCAGGTCCTCGCCGGCCGTGTCGAACAGCACCAGCGCCAGCGACTCGGTGCGCCGCCCCCCGCGCAGCCGCCCGCCGCCCAGCCGCGGGCCGCGGCCCCGGCGCGTGCGGGTGCGCGTCAGCAGGTACACCAGCGGCTCACGCGCGCTGGTGGCCGCGCTGGCGGTGGTGGGCAGCAGCCGCCGCTCCTCCAGCAGCGGCCGGGCGAAGTCGCGCTTGTACCGGTCGATGGTGCGGTCGTCGCAGGCCACCAGGGACGCGTCCAGCTCGGTGCCCACCCGGTTCATCAGCTCGTGCAGCAGCACCGCGATATAGGTGCTCTTCCCCGCATTCTTGGCGCCGACCAGCGCGACGATGCGCCCGGGGGAGTCGCAGTACGCCGACGGCAGCGGGTTGTGGCACTCGGGGCAGACGCGGTTGCCCGTCTCCTGCCCGCAGCCCGGGCACGTGGCGCGCGTCCGCCGCCCCGCCGCGGAGAACACCGGCGGCAGCGACGCGCCCGCCGCGGACCCCAGGTACGCGGCGAGCGTCTCGTCCAGGACCGGATCGCACCCGGGCCGCCGCCCCGCCCGCCCGCGGCAGCGGAACCGCAGGTCCTGCAACGGCACGACGGCGAAGCAGTACGGGCACGTCAGGCCCTGCCGGGCGCGCGCACCCGGAATCGGGACCCGCGACGTCAGCGACACGGCCTCCTCCTGGCGGTACGGTCGGCGGGGCTAACGGTGGACGTGGAGCTGGCGGACCGGGGGATCGGCCAACTCGATGACATCATCATCGGTGAAGCACCGCACCCAGTAGGGCCCGGCCGCCGACGGCGCCGGCACCGACACCTCGCCCGGCACCGCCACCTCCGTCCACGCGCCGATCGGCTCCCCGTCGTCGCGCCGGTGCGGCATCACCCGCCCGGCGCGCAGCACGAGCGTCAGCCGCCCGATCCGCATGGGCTGCGACGCCGACAGCCGGACCGTGAGCGCCCGCCGCCACGGCGGGCCCGTCCGCTCCACCTGGTAGCGCACCACCGTGCGGGCCCGCACCTGCACGCTCACCGCGGGCCCGGTGACGCGGGACTCGCCGACCGAGCAAGAGGACGCCACCGCCACCTCCACCGGCTGGTCCTCCGGCGCCGCCACGCGCAGCCCGCCCTGCGCGTCGTAGGCGGCCCGCGTGACGATCTCGTGCACCCCCGCGTCCGGGTCGCCGCGGCCCGCCGCGATCTCCTCCGCGCCGACCCGGCACGTCACCCGCACCTCCGGCACGTCCGGCGGCCAGTCGAACCCCACGTGCACGCGCGTCCCGCGCCGCTCGGCCACCAGCCGGCGCGGCGGCGGAAGGTTGACGTGCCGGTGGTGCGCGCCGACCACGGCCCTGCCCTCGGCGACGGTCGCCGCCAGCAGCCAGCCGCTCGCCCCCGGCCGCACGGTCAGCCCGCCGCCCGGCGCCGGCACCGCCGACAGGCGGCGCCCCGCCCGCCGCACCTCCTCCGCGGGCAGCAGCGCGCTGCGCGGCCACGGCGGCGGCCCGTCCAGCAGCAGCAGCTCGACCGTCCCGTACCGCGGCGGCGCGAACCGCACCTGCAGCACCCCGGGGTCGTTCGGATCGGCCTCGACGTCCATCTCGTACACCGGTTCGGGCGGCGCGCTCGGCGTCACCGACACCCGCACCCCCGGCGTGACGACCTCGCGGCCGTGCGCGTCCAGATACACCGCGCACAGCCGGTAGTGGTACGTCTTGCCGTTGGGCACCCGCTCGCGGAACCCGTCGCGGCCCGCCGGCACCAGCCGCCCGCCGCGCATCACCAGCACCCGCGCGGCCTCGGGCGGGCACCGCCAGCGGCCCGTCACCGCGCCGTCGGCGGGCAGCAGCTCCACCTCCGACAGCTCCGGGCGCACGAACACCGGCCCCGCCACGGCGGGTTCGGCGGCGGCCTCGCCCCGCAGCGCGACCACCCCGTAGTACAGCGGCACGTTCACCGGCGGCCGCTCGTCGCACGTGCCCGCCACGGCCTCGCCGTCGGAGGCGTTCAGCGGCGGACGGTCGCGGCGCCGCACCACCCGGTACGTCACCTCGCCCGCCGTGGACGGCGACGGCGGCCACGACAGCCGCACGACCGTGTCCTCCACGTCGGCGTGCAGTGACGGCACCGGCCGCGGCGCCAGCCGCCGCTGCAGCTCGGCCGCCTCCGGCAGGTCGGCGACCAGCCGCAGCGCGTCGGCCAGCAGGCGCCAGGCCCGGTCCGGGTCGGCGTCGGCGGCGGCCTCCTCGCGCAGCCGCCCCACCGTCACCAGCCGCTGCCGCGTCTCGGCGAGCAGCAGCGCGGCCTCCTCGTCCTGCCCGCCCGCGGCGGCCGCGACGGCGCCGCC
>NZ_BAABDO010000225.1:0-4285 GCF_039539665.1 Actinomadura keratinilytica | reverse complement strand
CGCCAGCCGGGGCCGTGCAGGCGCCGCATCAGCACGTCGTCGGCGTTGCCGGCCTGCGCCGCCACCGACGCCCAGAACCCGGCGGGCCGCACCGGGTGCGCCACGGCGCGGGCGCCGCGCACCAGGCGGTGGCCGGCCGCCATGACCCGCAGCGCCAGGTCGGCGTCCTCGCGGTAGGCGCGGCGGAACCGCTCGTCGAACCCGCCGACCTCGGCGAGCACGCGCCGCCGGTACGCCATGTCGGCGGTGATCCAGGACGCGTCGGCCAGCGCGGCGGTGGTGCGCTCCCGGTCGGTGGGGCGGCGCCCGTCCGGCAGCGGGACGGTGACCGTGCCCTGTGATCCGGCGACCTCCGCGGGCTGGCCTGCCAGGTCGGCGGCGGCCTTGGCGGGCCAGCCGGGGGCGGGCACCACGTCGTCGTCCAGGAACGCCACCCACTCGGTCGCGGCGGCGCGCCATCCGGTGTTGCGGGCGGCGGCGGGGCCGCGGCCGCCCGCGCGCAGCACCGCGACCTCGTCCCCGGCGGCCGGCGGCAGCGGCAGCGGCGCCCCCGGCCGCGCCCGGTCGTCCACGACGAGGATCCGCTCCGGGGCGCACGCCGGGTCGGCGGCCATGCCGTCCAGCAGCGCCTCCAGGACGGTGCGCAGGCTCGCGCGGCCCACGGTGGGGATGACGACGGTGTAGCCCGCCCGCGTCATCGGGCGAACACCTCCCGGCGCCGCACCACGAACGGGCCGATCGCCAGCAGGTCCACGGGTGCGGAGCCGAAGCACTCCAGGGCGTCGCGGGGGTCGTCCACCATCGGGCGCCCCGCGGTGTTGAGGCTGGTGTTGACCAGCACCGGCAGGCCGGTGCGGGCGCGGAACGCCGCCAGCAGGTCGGCCAGCAGCGGCTCGTCGGCGCGCGCCACCGTCTGCACGCGCGCGGTGCCGTCGACGTGCACGACGGCCGGGATCCGGTCGCGCCACCGCGGCCTGACCCGGTGCACGAACAGCATGTACGGGCTGGGCAGCGGCCCCTCGAAGACGTCGGCCGCGTCCTCGAGGGCGACCATCGGCGCGATCGGCCGGAACCGCTCGCGGCCCTTGACCGCGTTGAGCCGCTCGACGTTGTCGGCGTAGCCGGGGTGCGCCAGCAGCGACCGGTGGCCCAGCGCGCGCGGGCCGAACTCGCTGCGGCCCTGGAACCAGGCGACGATCTGGTCGCGGGCCAGTGCACCGGCCACCGTGGCGGCCAGGTCGCGGGGGCGTTCGTAGGGGATCCGCGCGGTGTCCAGCCAGGCGGCCAGCTCCCGCTCGTCCCACCGGCGGCCCAGGGCGGCGCCGGGCATCGGCTCGATCCGGTCGCCGCCGCGCCGCGCCACGTGCAGGGCGGCGCCCAGCGCGGTGCCCGCGTCCCCGGCGGCGGGCTGCACCCAGACCTCCTCGTAGGGGCCGGTCTCGGCGAGCCGCGAGTTGGCGACGCAGTTGAGCGCGACGCCGCCGGCGAGCGTCAGCCGCCGCGACCCGGTGCGGGCGTGCAGCCAGGCGGCCAGCTCGCACAGGACCTCCTCCAGGCGGGTCTGCACGCTGGCGGCCAGGGCGGCGTGGTCGTCGGTCCACTCGTCGCCGGGCGCGCGGGGCTTGGCCAGCGCCGCCCAGTCGATGCGGCCGACGGTGAAGCCGCCGTCGCCGGTGGCGCGCACGTGCTCGCGCATCTCGTCCAGGAACCGCGGCTCCCCGTAGGAGGCCAGCGCCATCACCTTGTACTCGTCGCTGGAGCGCAGGAAGCCGAGGTGGTCGGTCAGCTCCTCGTACATCAGGCCGAGCGAGTGCGGCAGCCGCTGGGCGTGCAGCGGGCTGAGGTGGCCGCCGCGGTAGGTGCCCGCCAGGTGCGAGTGGATCTCGCCGCGCCCGTCCAGCACCAGCACGTCGCCCTCGCCGGGGTCGGGCGCGGCGAGCGCGGCCGACGCCGCGTGCGCCACGTGGTGGGGCACGAACCGCACGGTGCCGGGGTCCAGCCCGGGCAGCGCGGCGGCCAGGAAGAACGGGGCGCGCTGGGCGTACAGGGTGCGCAGGTGCTCCCACTGGTCGTCGTGCCCCCGCATCCCCGGCTCGACGAGGCGGGGGTCGTAGGAGTAGGCGACCGCGTCCAGGTCGCCCGGCTCCAGGCCGGCCTCTCTCAGACACCAGCGCGCCGCCTGCTCCGGCGGTTCCCACGCCGAGAACGGGACGGGGCGTTTGCCGTGCTTGCGGCGGCTGAAGCGCTCCTCCTCGGCGGCCGCGACGACCCTGCCGTCGACCACCAGCGCGGCCGACGGATCGTGGAATATCGCGTTGACACCGAGAACGCGCATGGGGGACCTCCGGAAAGGGCGTGGCGCCCGGCCCGGCGGAGGATGCCTGCGGCGGAGACATCGATCCGCAGCGGAATGTCGTGAACCGCCCTGCTTGTAGTGGTTTGTATGAGACGCGCCCAAATCACCTATAGGTGATTCGACGTAACCGAAGTGGCGGCCCTCAAACGACGGTGTCCGAACGTTTACGGGGAACTAGGCGCCTTTTTGGTGTTCCGAGCATGAAATGCCAAAGGCGCAAGATGTGTGATTTGTCGGTTGTGCGGACATGAGCGGCGCCGATTCGGGTACGCGCCGCGCATGCGCTGCACCGTCGTCGTGATCACCCGCGACCGGCGCGAGTCGCTGCTGCACACCCTCGGCCGCCTGGCCGGGCTGCCGGAGCGGCCGCCGGTCATCGTCGTCGACAACGCCTCCCGGGACGGCACCGCCGAGGCCGTCGCCCTGCTGTTCCCGGAGATCACCCTGCTGCGCAGCCGCGACAACCTCGGCGCGGTGGCCCGCAACCTGGCCGTCGACCACGTGCGCACCCCGTACACGGCGTTCTGCGACGACGACACCTGGTGGGAGCCGGGCGCCCTGACCCGCGCCGCCGCGCTGCTGGACGCCCACCCGCGGGTCGCCGCCGTCACCGGCCGCGTCCTGGTCGAACCCGGCGGCCGCGAGGACCCCATCGTGGCCGAGCTGCGCGGGTCGCCGCTGCCGCGCCCGCCCGGGCTGCCCGGGCCCGCGCTCGGCTCGTTCCTGGCCGGCGCGTCGGTGCTGCGGACCGGGGCGTTCCGCGAGGCCGGCGGCTTCTCGCCCCGCCTGTGGCTCGGCGGCGAGGAGGAGCTGCTCGCCGCCGACCTGATGACCCGCGGCTGGCACCTGTGCTACGCCGACGACGTGGTGGTCCACCACGCCCCCTCGCCGCTGCGCGAGCGGCACCTGCGCCGCCGCCGCGGCATCCGCAACACGCTCTGGTACACCTGGCTGCGCCGACCGCCCCGCAGTGCGCTGCGCCGCACCCGGGCGCTGCTGGGCACGCTGCCGCGCGACGGCGTCACCGCGCTGGCGCTGGCGGAGGCCGCCGCCGGGCTGCCCTGGGTGCTGCGCGAACGCCGCCCGGTGCCGCCGGAGGTGGAGGCGCGCCTGCGCGCGCTCGACGAACCCCAGCGGCGCTCGAAGGCCCGCCGGTACGTGAGCTGACGGGCCGGTGCGCGACCGGCGGGGGAGGGGAGCCGATGCCCGACGCGGCGGACGTGACGATCGTGGTCGCCACCCGCGACCGCGCCCCCGAACTGCGCCGCAGCCTCGCCCGCCGCACCGCGCCGGCGATCGTGGTCGACAACGCCTCGTCCGACGACACGCCGCGGGTGGCGCGGGAGGCCGGGGCGCGCCTGATCCGGCTGCCGCGCAACCTCGGCGCGGCCGCCCGCAACGCCGGCGCCCGCGCGGCGGCCACCCGGTACGTCGCGTTCGCCGACGACGACTCCTGGTGGGCGCCCGGGGCGCTGGAGCGCGCGGCGGCCGTGCTGGACGCCCACCCGCGCACGGCGCTGCTGGCCGCCCGCGTCCTGGTGGGGGAGGAGGGCCGCCTCGAACCGGTGTCGCAGGCCATGGCCCGCGCCCCGCTGGGCCGCCCCGGCGGCCTGCCCGGCCCGGCCATCATGGGCTTTCTGGCCTGCTCGGTCGTGGTGCGCCGCGACGCGTTCCTGGACGCCGGCGGCTTCTCCGAGGTGCTGCACTTCGGCGGCGAGGAGGAGCTGCTCGCCCTCGACCTGGCCGCGGCCGGCTGGGGCATGGCCTACCTGCCCGAACTGGTCGTGCACCACCATCCGTCGCCGCACGGGCGCGACCCCGCGGCCCGGCGCCGCCGCGAGGTCCGCAACCGGGTGCTGACCGCCTGGCTGCGCCGCCCGATGCCCGAGCTGCAGCGCACCGCCGCCGCCGCGCTCGCCAGCGACCACG
>NZ_BAABDO010000224.1:0-4287 GCF_039539665.1 Actinomadura keratinilytica | reverse complement strand
GAACATCCTCCGGGCACCCCCCACTCGCCGAACCGCGACAACACACACGGACGCGGTCGGCGAGCGGGCGGTTCCGCGGCGTCCGCCGCGCGGGGGCTAGACGCCGGCGCAGGCGAGCGCCCGCCGGTAGGCGGCCAGCCGCGACTCCTCGGCGGCGCCCGTCTCGGCGAGCAGCTCGGCCAGGTCGAACCAGGTCTGGGCGGCGACCCGGGACGACTCCATCTCCTCCAGGTGGGTGGCCGCGCTGGTGAGCACCTCGACCGCGCGGTCGCGGCGGTCCGTCCGCACCAGGGCCTCGCCGAGCACGGTCAGCGCCCCGGCGGTGGCCCGGCGCGGGGCGTCCCCGAGCAGCTCCAGGGCCTCCTCGGCCAGCGCGACCGCCTCGGCGGGGCGGCCCAGGACGGTCTCGGCGCGGGCCAGCTCGGTCAGGCACCACGCCACGTCGATCTCCCCGTCGGCGCTGGTGTTGATCTCGGCGCGGACCCGGCCGAGCAGCTCGCGGGCCTCCTCCGCCCGCTCGGGGCGGGCGCGCAGCAGCAGGCCGGCGTACGCCACCCGCAGCCGGTTGTGGCTGCGCGGGTCCTCGTCCTCGCCCGCCAGCAGCATCGCCCGCTCGGCCAGCGTCACGCCCTCCTCGTAGTCGCCGCGCACCTCGGCGACGTGGGCGGCCTCCCAGCAGGCCTCCATGCGCACGCGCGGGCTGCCGATGCGCTCGGCGCGCTCGACGATCTGGGCGGCCAGCTGGCGGGCCCGCACCAGGTCGCCGCGCTGGATGAAGGCCGCCAGCAGCGTCGCGCCCAGGTGCACCGCCGCGTCGGTGCCGTCGTGCCCGCCGGCGGCCAGGCGGCGCAGCGCGTCCTCGGCCACCTGCACGCTCGCGCTGATGTCGCCGCGTTCGCGCAGGCAGCGGCTGAGGGCCACGTGCACGCGGGCCCAGTGGTCCAGGTCGGCCTCGGGGTTGGCCTCCTCGGTCAGCTCGCGCAGCCCGGCGATGGCCTCCTCCAGGTCGCCGGACGCCTCCAGGGCCAGCGCGTGCCCCCAGCGCGCCTGGTGCAGCATGTCGGGCAGCGCCACGGCGTCGGCGTTGGCCAGCACCTCGGCGAACCGGGCGCGGGCCTCGGCGGGCGCGCCGTTCTGCAGCGCGATCTCGGCGTAGTCGAGGGTGACGCGCAGCTCGTCCACCACGTCCTCGCTGACGCCGCTGACCAGGTAGGTCGGCGAGCAGTTCAGCTTGGTGGCCAGCAGGTCGATGACGCTGGGCGCGGGGACCCGCTTGTCGCTCTCGATCAGCGAGATGTAGCTGTCGGACAGCTCCGGGAACGCCAGCTGGGCCTGGCTGATGCCCTGCCGGATGCGCAGCGCCCGGATGCGCTGCCCCAGTGTCTCCCGATCCATCGCAACACCACCGCCTCATGACTCCCGGCCGCGGAAGGTCACCCGAAGACCCCGCACCAGGGCAGGTTATAGTGCGCGACCCGTACAGCGCTGCCGCTCATCGCGGCGTATCTTGCGCCGTATGTTGTAGAGCCGCTGTCGCGGGGCCGCCGGGCGCCCCTCGCGCACCGGGTCCTGTATTACATGGGGGCATGACTGTGAGCACGCATGTCCTCGACACAGTGCGAGGGCGGCCCGCGGCCGGGGTCCCCGTCCGGCTCGACCGCTACGAGGGCGACACCTGGCGGCCGCTGGCCGAGGCGGAGACCGACGGCGACGGGCGCTGGTCCGCCCCGCCGGACGCCGGTTCGGCGGACGGCACGTACCGGCTGCGCTTCGGCACCGGCCCGTACTTCGCCGGACGGGGCGAGACCTGCTTCTACCCCGAGGTCTGCGTGATCTTCACGATCGCCGACGCCGCGCGGCACCACCACGTCCCGCTGCTGCTCAGCCCGTACGGCTACAGCACCTACCGGGGCAGCTGACCGCTCCGGCGGACCGGCCGGCGCCGGCGCGACGAACCGCGGGCCCGCCGGGCGGAACCGGCGCGGTATCGAACGGTTAACCTGTGCCCCGCGGTCCTCCGTGCTCCCTCAGGGGGACTCGCACCCTTCCCATCGTCCGTTCCCCTGTATTCGGAGCGCGCGCAAGATGTCGCACGTCAACACAGGCGGCCCCGGCAGGCCGCCCGCCGACCCCACCGGGCCGTCCGCCACGCCGCCGACCCCCCGAGGCGCCCTCGACCGGTTCTTCGAGCTGTCGGCGCGCGGGACCAGCGTGCCGCGGGAGCTGCGCGGCGGCGTCACCACGTTCTTCGCGATGGCCTACATCATCGTGCTGAACCCGCTGATCCTCGGCGGGGCGAAGGACGTCACCGGCGCCGCCCTGTCGATCCCGCAGCTGACCACCATGACCGCGCTGTCGGCGGCGATCGCCACGGTGGTCATGGGGCTGGTCGGCAACACGCCGCTGGCGCTGGCCGCGGGCCTCGGCATCAACGCGGTCGTGGCCTACCAGGCCGCGCCGGTGATGACCTGGCCGCAGGCCATGGGCCTGGTGGTGCTGGAAGGCGTGATCATCATCCTGCTGGCCGTCACCGGCGTGCGGGAGCTGATCATGAACGCGATCCCGCTGGCGCTCAAGCACGCCATCGCAGTCGGCATCGGCGCGTTCATCGCCCTGGTCGGGCTGGTGGACGCCAAGTTCATCAGCTCGCAGGCCGACAGCCCCCCGCTGGCGCTGGGCGACGGCGGGCGGCTGACCGCCTGGCCCGCGGTGGTGTTCGCGTTCGCGCTGCTGGTGATGATCGTGCTCTATGTGCGGCGGGTGCCCGGCGCCATCCTCATCGGCATCGTCGCGGCGACCGTGCTGGCCGTCGTGATCGAGGCGGTCGCCACCGTGCCGAAGGACGCGTGGGGCCTGGTCGTGCCGCAGCTGCCCGACCGCCTGTTCGCCGCGCCCGACTTCTCGCTGCTGGGGCGGGTCGACCTGTTCGGCGGGTTCGGCCGCGCCGGGTTCGTCACCGCGCTGGTCGTGCTGTTCACGCTGGTGCTGTCGGGGTTCTTCGATGCGATGGGCACCATCCTCGGCATCAGCGACGAGGCCGGGCTGGTCACCGAGCGCGGCGAGGTCCCGCGGCTGGGCCGCATCCTGTCGGTGGACGGCCTGTCGGCCGCGCTCGGCGGCCTGACCAGCTCGTCGGCCAACACCGTCTACGTGGAGTCGGCGGCGGGCGTCGGCGAGGGCGCCCGCACCGGACTGGCCAACCTGGCGACCGGGGCGCTGTTCGCGGTGACGCTGTTCCTGACGCCGCTGGCGGCCACCGTGCCGTCCCAGGCCGCCGCGCCCGCCCTGGTGCTGGTCGGGGCGCTGATGATGACCCAGGTCGCCAAGCTGGACTGGAACGACCTGGACGTGGCGATCCCGGCGTTCCTCACCATCGTGTTCATGCCGTTCACCTACTCCATCACCAACGGCATCGGCGCCGGGATCGTCGCCTACACGGTGATCAAGCTCGCCCGCGGCCGGTGGCGGGAGGCGGGCTGGCTGCTGCCCGTCATCTCGATCGTCTTCGTCGTCTATTTCGGTTTGCACGTCGTGGAGCAGGTTCTGGGTGTCAAATAGTGGCCCGTGGCGTAAGCACTAGGTAGGGCTCCACCGAACCCCGGCGTGAAAGGCGTGGCTGTGGTCTCCCCGGACACCCCCTCCGACCTCTCCCCGCCGGGCCATGTCCTGCTCGCCCCCGACCGCTTCGCCGGCTGCCTGTCGGCGCCCGAGGTGGCCCGCCACCTGGCCGTCGGACTGCGGCGCGCCCGTCCCGACGTGCCGGTGGTGGAGCTTCCGGTGGCCGACGGCGGCGACGGCACCGCCGCGGCCGCCGTCGCGTCCGGCTGGCGGCGGGTGGAGCTGGAGGTCTGCGGGCCGACGGGGCGCCCGGTGAACGCGTGCATGGCGCTGAACGGCGGCACGGCCGTGGTGGAGCTGGCCGAGGCGTCGGGGGTGCGGCGGCTGCCCGGCGGGCGGCCGCAGCCGCTCACCGCCACCAGCCTGGGCACCGGCCAGCTCGTCGCGCACGCGGTGCGGCTGGGCGTCCGCCGCGTCGTGCTGGGGGTCAACGGCGGCGCGTGCGCCGACGGCGGCGCCGGGCTGGTGCAGGGCCTCGGCGGGCGGCTGCTGGACGCCCTCGGCAAGGACCTGCCGCCCGGCGGCGCCGCGCTGCGCTCCCTGGACGCCCTCGACCTGCGCGGCATGCCCGACCTGTCGGGCGTGGAGGTGATCCTGGCGGGCGCCCCGGCGGGGCCGCTGCTGGGCCGCAACGGCGCCGCCGCGCTGGCGGCCCGGCACGCGGGCGTC
>NZ_BAABDO010000223.1:0-4526 GCF_039539665.1 Actinomadura keratinilytica | reverse complement strand
CACAGAACGACATGGCTACGATCCGACTTCCCGGGCGGCCGCGCCCGGCCTGGACGCCGCCGACCTGCGCGACCGCGACGGCCGGCGGCTCGCCGACGCCGGGCGGTTCCGCGACGCCTACGCCCGCTACTGCTGGACCGTGGACGGCCTGGACGGCGTGCGGCTGGCGCCGTTCCAGATCCTGGCGGGCGAGGGCCGCGCCTGGGCCACGGCCCGCGGGCACGACTGGCACATGCAGGCCGCGGCCCGGCTCGCCGCCGCCGACCCGTCCGGACTGCTGCTGCCCACGCGGTCCCGCGTCGTCGACCTGGCCTCGCCGGAGTCGGAGCGGGACGCCACCGCCTGGTGGGAGGAGCACACCGGGAGCGGCGGCGAGGGCATGGTCGTCAAACCGCTGGGGCCGCTCCCGCAGGACAAGAAGATCCAGCCCGGCATCAAGTGCCGGGGCCGGGAGTACCTGAGGATCATCTACGGGCCCGACTACACCGAGCCCGACACCCTGGAGCGGCTGCGCGGGCGGTCGCTCGGCCGCAAGCGCTCGCTGGCGATGCGCGAGCACGCCCTCGGCGTGGAGGCGCTCGACCGGCTCGCCGCGGGGGAGCCGATGTGGCGGATCCACCAGGCGGTGTTCGCCGTCCTGGCCCTGGAGTCCGAACCCGTCGACCCCCGCCTGTGACCACCGCCTGCGAGCAGGGCGGGGCGTCCCTTCCGGCCGTGCGGCGGGGCGGCGCGCCGATGCCTCGGGTGTCGGCACGCCGCCGGGGACGTCCGCTCAGGTCGAGAACAGCATGTGGAACAGGCCGCCGTGGTGGTAGTGCCCGCCGCCGTGGTGATGGTGGTGCACCTGGGCGGGCGCGCCCCACGCCGGAGCGGCCGGCGCCGCGGGAGGCGCGGGACGGGCCTGGCCCTCCAGGCGGGTGAGCGCCTCCAACTCCCCGTAGTCGAGGAAGATCCCACGGCAGTTGTCGCATTGCTCGATGTGGACGCCGCTACGGGTGTAGGTGCGCATCACGCCGTGACACTTGGGGCAGTGCATCGCCTCATCGTCCTTCCGTAACAATCCCCAGGTGGGCTAAATCTAGGGCAGCACGAACGCTACGTCATTCCTGGTCCCGCCTCGCAGATGCGCCCGCAGGTGTCGACGAGCGCCCGCTCGGGCCCGTCGAGCGGGCGGCCGTCCGCCCGCGCGGATATGACGCACGTGGCGGCGATCTGGATCGCCAGAGTCCGCGCGGGCAGGTCCAGGACCCGCCACGGGTCGCCGTCCGCGGGCACCGCCGGGCCCCCGGCCTCCCGGTAGGCGCGCAGGAACCGGGCCCAGTCGCCGGGCGGCAGCACCCCCGCCGAGAACAGCGCCGCGGGCCGCGCCAGGTCCCAGACCGGGTCGCCGCGCCCCAGGTCCTCCACGTCGATGAGCCGCCAGCCGTCCCCGGCGCGCACCATCTGCCCCAGATGCCAGTCCCCGTGGATCAGCCGGCGCGGCGCACCTCCGTCCGCAAAGCCGTCGTCTTCTCCCGCGCGGATCCAGGACGGCAGCGTGGCGAACGCCCGGCACACCTCGTCGGCCTCCGGCCCGTCCGGCAGGCGCCCCACCAGCCGCCCCACCCGGGTGGGGCGCCCCCAGGGCGGCGCGTCGGCCGGAACCGGACACGTGTGCAGCGCGGCCAGCAGCCGGCCGGCCTCCTCCCACGGCACCGCGTCCGGGCTGACCGGCTCACCGTACGGCCACACGGTCACCACCCGGCCGTCCACCCGCAGCGGCCCGTCCAGCGGAGGCAGCAGCAGCTCCGGCAGCGACGCCGCCACCCGCATCCGCTCCTCCAGCCGCGGCCCGCCGTCGCGGTCCTCCTGGTGCGCCTTGACGACCACGCCGCCGACCCGGACCACCAGCACCCCGTGCCGGTCGTACAGCACCGACGCGTCGCCGCCCGCGGACCGGGCGCGGCCGATCTCGGCGAGCCGATCGAACAACGCCGGCGACGAAACACGGGGAGAACGGTCGACGGGGGGATGCACCCGCCCAGTCAACCACTCGCCCGGGGCCGCCCGCGCGGGGGACCGCCGCGTCAGCCGGCGGCCGCGGCGTCGCGCAACCGGCGGCGCACGACCTTGCCCAGCATGTTGCGGGGCAGGTCCTGGCGGAGCCGGAACTCGGCCGGCACCTTGTAGCGCGACAGGTACCTCGCGCAGTGGCGGCGCAGCTCCTCGGCCGAGAACGGGTAGGCGGGGTGCTCGACGACGTAGGCGACGACGCGTTCGCCGCGCCGCTCGTCCGGCAGGCCGACGACCGCGCAGTCGAACACCGCCGGATGGCGGCGCAGGACCTGCTCCACCTCGCCGGGGAAGACGCTGAACCCGCTGACCTTGATGGTGTCCTGGCGGCGCTCCAGCAGGGTGATCCAGCCGTCCGCGCTCATCACCGCGGTGTCGCCGGTGCGCAGCCAGCCCTTGGACAGCACGCGGGCGGTGGCCAGCGGCTGGTTCCAGTACCCGGCGAACACCTGGGGGCCGCGCGCCACCAGCTCGCCCGGCTCGCCCGGCGGCAGCGGCCGGGTCGGGTCCCCGGGGTCGACGACCACCGCGTCGGTCCCCGGCAGCGGCAGGCCCACGGTGTCGTTGCGGGCGCCGCCGCCGAGCGGGTTGGCGGTCAGCGCGGGCGACGCCTCCGTCTGCCCGTACGCCTGGATCAGCCCGTCGGCGTGGCCCAGCGCGGCCAGCCGCTCGCGCGTCGCGGCGGTCAGCGGACTGCCGCCCGACAGCAGGACCCGCACCGAGTCCAGGTCGGACGGCCGGAACCGCGGACTGTCGAGCACCTGGTCGTACAGCGTCGGCACGCCCGGGAACACGGTGGGGCGGTACCGGCGCAGCGCCCGCACCGCCTGCTCGTCGTCGAACCGCGGCAGCAGCACCACCGAGCCCGCCTTCAGCACCGGCGCCACCAGGCAGCTGATCATGCCGAACGTGTGGAACAGCGGCAGCACGGCCAACGTGACCTCGCCGCCGTCGGTGACCTCCACGTCCCACGCGTGCTGCTGGCACGCGTTGGCGACCAGGTTGCGGTGGGTGAGCATGGCGCCCATGGGGCGCGCCTCGCCGCCGGTGTAGGCGATGACCGCCAGGTGCCGCGACGGGTCGAGCCGGAACTGCCGCACCCGGCGCTCCGCCGGCCGCTGCAGCTCGGCGAACGGCACCGCGTCCGCCGCGGCGGGGACCTCGGCGGTGAGGGCCGCGCGGTACCGCCGGGCCTCCGGCAGCGGCAGCCGCAGCGCCGCCCGCGCCGCCGGGGGCAGCGCGTCCCCGAGCGAGGTGACGATCAGATGCTCCAGCGGCGCGGCGTCCCGCGCGGCCCGCACCACCGGGAGGGAACGATCCAGCACCACCGCCGCGCGCGGCGCGCAGTCGGCCAGCACGCGGCGCAGCTCCTCGGCGGTGGACAGCGGGTTGTGCGGCACCGCGATCGCGCCGCGCCGCAGCACCCCGAAGAACGCGATGACCAGCTGCGGGCAGTTCGGCAGCATCAGCGCGACCCGGTCGCCGGGCTGCACGCCGAGCCGGTGCAGCCCGGCGGCGAACCGGTCCGCGGCCTCGCGCAGGTCCCGGTAGCGGATCCGGGCGCCGTGGAAGATCAGCGCGGGCCGCCGCGGATGCCGCGCGGCGGCGTCGTCCAGCAGGCGGGGGACGGCGACGTCGGGGATGTCGGGTTCGGCCGGCACCCCGGGCTGGTACCACCGCAACCACGGCCGTTCTCGGTGTGACGACTGCCACATACCCGTGGATTCAACCACCTGCCGCCCTGGTATGCCCGCCCACACGCACATCATCCCGCACTGCGCGGTGTGCCGGTGCCCTCCGGCGCGGCGCGTCCCGGCCATGATGGGGGGATGGGAACGGAGGTGGCCATGACGCCTGAACCGGCGGTGCGCCGGGTGTCCTCCCGTGTGGTCTACGAGAACCGGTGGATGACCGTCCGCGAGGACCTCGTCCAGCGGGCCGACGGGTCGCGCGGCATCTACGGCGTCGTCGAGAAGGACGACTACGCCCTGGTCATCCCGGCGGAGCGGGACGGGTTCCACATGGTGGAGGAGTACCGCTACCCGATCGGGCGGCGCACGTGGAACTTCCCGCAGGGCTCCCACCCGGACCACCGCGGCGGCGCCCCCGAGGCGCTGGCCCGCCGGGAGCTGGCCGAGGAGACCGGGCTGCGCGCCGCCACGCTGACGCCGCTGGGCCGGCTGCACAGCTCGCACGGCACCAGCAGCCAGGGCGTCCACGTGTTCCTGGCGACCGGGCTGACGCCGGGCGAGCACGCGCGCGAGCCGGAGGAGCAGGACATGCGGCAGCGGTTCGTCACCCGGGAGGAGTTCAAACGCCTGGTCCGGGCGGGCGAGATCACCGACGACGCCACCGTGGCCGCCTACGCCCTGCTCCTGCTGCACGAGGAGGACGGGCCCGCCGCGCCCGCCGCGCCCGCCTAGTTGTACTGACCATGGACGTTGGTGACGGCGACACGGCTGGATGATCTTGAA
>NZ_BAABDO010000222.1:0-4576 GCF_039539665.1 Actinomadura keratinilytica | reverse complement strand
CCGCCCGCCCGCGGGGTCTGCGCGGACTGGGCGTCCGGCGACGTGCCGGACGGCCCGCCGCCGGGCCCGCCCGGCGGGGGCGGCCCGTCGCCGTCGGGGGGTTCGGGCGGCCGGTCGTCGTGCGCGTCGAGCACCTCGTCCAGCTTGCGGGCGTCGAGGCCGGGGGCGTCGAACGGGTCGCGGCGGCGCCGGTGCGGCAGGGCCAGCCGCGCCGCCGTGCGCACGTCCTCGGTGCTCACCTCCGTGCGGCCGTGCCAGGCGGCCAGCGCGATCGCGGCCCGCGCGGTCACCAGGTCGGCGCGCAGCCCGTCCACCTCGAACGCGGCGCACACGGCGGTGATCTGGCGCAGCGCCGCGTCGGTCAGCTCCACGCTTGGCAGCCGGTCGCGGGCGGCGGCGATGCGGGCGGCCAGCGCCTCCTCCTCCGCGGCCCACGCGGCGGCGAAGTCGGCCGGGGACCGCTCGTAGCGCAGCCGGCGCCGCACCACCTCGGCGCGCTCGTCCGGGTCGCGGGTGGCGGCGACCTCGACGGTGAGCCCGAAGCGGTCCAGCAGCTGCGGGCGCAGCTCGCCCTCCTCCGGGTTCATGGTGCCGACCAGCAGGAACCGCGCCGCGTGCCGCACCGACACGCCCTCGCGCTCGACGTGCGACTCGCCCATCGCCGCGGCGTCCAGCAGCAGGTCGACCAGGTGGTCGTGCAGCAGGTTCACCTCGTCGACGTACAGCACCCCGCGGTGCGCGGCGGCCAGCAGGCCCGGCTCGAACGCCTTCACGCCCTCGGTGAGGGCCCGTTCCACGTCGAGCGAGCCGGTGAGCCGGTCGTCGGACGCGCCGACGGGCAGCTCCACCAGGCGGGCGGGCCGCCGCCGCGCGCCGTGCCCGGTGTGCGGGCCGTCGGGGCAGGCCGGGTCGGGGGCGTCGGGGTCGCAGGAGAACCGGCAGCCGTCCACCACCCGCACCGGCGGCAGCAGCCCGGCGAGCGCCCGCACGATCGTCGACTTGGCGGTGCCCTTCTCGCCGCGCACCAGCACCCCGCCCACTCCCGGCGACACCGCGTTGACCAGCAGCGCGAGCTTGAGGTCGGCCATCCCGACGACGGCGGAGAACGGGTAGCGGGGGGTGCGGGGGGCCGCCTCCCCTTCGGCGGCCGGGCGGCTCATCGGCCCATCAGACGGGGCATGCCTCATCATCCTTCCCCTCGGGTGTCCACGCCCGTGGCGGTCAGCTGCGACGGCCGGAGTCTCCTGGCTCCCGGATCGACGTTCCGGCGCCGGCCCCGTCAGGGACGGCACCGCTCCCCCGGCCTTCCAGCGTCGCCGCCGTGGCCTTCCGCGGGGGAGAACTCCCCGGTCACAGTTGCGGGCACAGCCCCGGATTCACACCGGGTTCCTCCGCGTCCGTCGACTGCACAGCATGACATACCCCCAGGAACCACCCAAGCGGCGACCACGTGAAATGCCCTACGTCGGGTCGCGGGACGGCCGGGACGCCACGAGCCCGAGGGGCCGTGACGCCAAGAAGTCGTGACGTCACGGTGCCATGACGTCGGGCGCCATGACGTCGGGCGCCATGACGTCGGGCGCCATGACGTCACCGGGCCGGCGCGTCAGGCGAGGCGGGTGCGCACGGCGAACCACACGGCCTTGCCCGGTACAGGCGGGCCCAGGCGCGACAGCGTGTGCACCAGCCCCCAGCGGCCCTGCGACATCTGGGCGACGATGCTCAGGCCCCGCCCGCAGTCGCCGGACGTCCACGAGTAGCCGGGCAGCCGGGCGTCGGCGTAGGCGTCGAACACCGCGCAGCGGATCTCCGCGGGGGGCCGCGCGTCGCCGTCGACCGCCAGCCACAGTTCATGCGGGCCGTAGTCGGCGGCGTGCTGGTAGGCGTTGGTGGCCAGCTCGCTCACCATCAGCTTGGCGTCGGCGATCGGGTCGCGGGGCACGCCCAGGTCGGCGAGCGTCTCGGCCAGGAGCGCCCTGGCTTGGCGGGCGCACGCCGGGCCGCGCGGCAGGGACCAGGCCCAGCCCTCGCGGATGCCCGGCTCCCCGCCCGGCACCGCACACGGCGGCGAGGTGTCGTGGATGAGTTCTGTCGTCCTGTGCACGGGCCCTCCCCGCGATCGAAAGGTGTCGGCCGACTACGCGGTCATCAATCGTCCCGTTACTGTGGGTTCCCCCGCGGTTACTCTTCCATGAGCCTCGCGTGAGAATCTCATTCGCGCAACACCCTTGGCGAGATTGCCCTTACCGGCTTCGGCAATTGCGTTGAGAGGTGCCGACCGAAACGACAGACTCTGCCCTCATGACATATCGGCCGACCGTACGAGGTCGTCGGCTGGCCCGGGAGCTGCGCCGGCTGCGCGAGAACCTGGGCCTGACGCTGCAGGACGTGGCGGACCGGCTGGACTGGTCGCGGGCCACGGTGTCGCGGGTGGAGACGGGGCAGACCCGGCCGAAGGTCGCCGACGTCGCCCGCATGCTGGAGCTGTACGGCGTGCCCAGCCCCGACCGGGACGCCCTGATCACGCTGGCGCGCGACGCGGGCCAGCGCGGCTGGTGGACCGCTTACGCCGACGTTTTCGCCGGAAGTTACGTCGCGCTGGAGGACGAGGCGTCCGCCATCCGCACCTGGGACCCGCAGCTGGTGCACGGGCTGCTGCAGACCGAGGACTACGCCCGCGCGGTCATCACCGCCGGGCGGATGCTGCCCGGGCGGACCGAGATCGAGCGCCGCATCGCCGCGCGCAAGGTACGGCAAAAGTTGCTCGACCGGGAGAACGCGCCGCTGCTGCACGTGGTGCTGGACGAGGCGGTGCTGCACCGGCCGCTCGGCGGGGCCTCGGTGATGAACGCCCAGCTCAGGAAACTGTCCGTCATGACGGAGCGACCCAACGTCACGGTGCAGGTGCTGCCGTACGCCGCCGGCGAGCACGCGGGGCTTGACGGGCGGTTCACGATCCTGTCCTTTCCGGACCCGGCAGACCCCGATATCGCCTACGTCGAAGGCACCATGGGTGACGTTTACGTCGAAAGCGCAGAGGAAACAGGCGTACACAGGCGTCGCTTCGATCGCATCGTCGAGGCGGCGTTGTCCCCCGAGGATTCCGCGCACCTCATCATCGAGGCAGCAGGGAGCAGCCTGTGAACAACCTGCAACGCGAACTCGCCCGCGCCCACTGGCGCACGTCCTCATACAGCGGCAGCGGAGACCAGTGCGTCGAAGTGGCCGCACTACCGGACGGCCTGTGTGCGGTCCGCGACTCCAAGGACCCCTCCGGTCCGGCGCTGATCCTGTCGGCGAAGGGCTGGCGGGCCCTGCTCGGCACCGCACGCACCGCATAGTCCGCCCGGCGCGTCCGCCCGCCCGCCCTGCCCGGGCCCGCCGACGCGCCGCCGTCCGGGGCCGCGGCCGCCGGTCGCGGCCCCGGCCGCTGCCCGCAGCCGCCTTCCGCGCCAAGTAGAACGTGTTCTAGTATCGCGGTGCGCCAACGACCCCGGAGGGTGCCACAGTGACCGCGGACCTCAAGCTCGGCATCAACGTCGGCTACTGGCAGCGCGACCCCGACGACCAGACCGAGACGGTGCAGGCCGCCGACCGGCTCGGCTACCACGCGGTGTTCACCGCCGAGGCGTACGGCTCGGACGCCTTCACCCCGCTGACCTGGTACGCCGCCCGCACCAAGCGGATCAGGCTGGGCACCGCCGTGGCACAGCTGTCGGCGCGCACCCCCGTCGCGACCGCCATGCACGCCCTCACCCTCGACGCCCTGTCGGGCGGGCGGCTGATCCTGGGCGTGGGCGCGTCCGGACCGCAGGTCGTGGAGGGCTGGTACGGGGTGCCGTTCCCCAAGCCGCTCGCGCGCACCCGCGAGTACATCGACATCATGCGCCAGGTCTGGCGCCGCGAGGCCCCGGTGACCAGCGCGGGCCCGCACTACCCGCTGCCCTACCCGGGCGGCACCGGGCTGGGCAAGCCGCTGAAGTCGATCGTGCACCCGGTGCGTCCGGAGATCCCCGTCTACCTCGGCGCCGAAGGCCCGAAGAACGTCGCGCTCGCCGCCGAGCTCGCCCAGGGCTGGCTGCCGCTGTTCGTCGACCCGGCCAAGATCGAGCCGCTGTTCGGCGCGTCGCTGGCGGGCCGCCCGCCGGGCTTCGAGATCGCCGCCACCGTCACCACGATCGTCACCGACGACCTGCCCGCCGCGCTGGAGTTCGCCAAGGTGCCGCTGGCGTTCTACATCGGCGGCATGGGCGCCCGCGACCGCAACTTCCACCTCGACCTGATCGGCCGGCTCGGCTACGCCGAGCAGGCGGCCCGCGTCCAGGAGCTGTTCCTGGACGGCCGGCGCGACGAGGCGGTCAAGGCCGTGCCGGACGAGCTGGCCGACGCGATCTCCCTGCTCGGCCCCATCGGCCGCATCAAGGAGCGCCTCCAGCTGTGGCGCGACAGCCCCGTCACCACCCTGCTGATCGCCGGCGTCCGCGACGAGCCCACCCTGCGCGCCCTGCGCGACCTCCTCGACTAGCTGTACTGACCATGGACGTTGGTGACGGCGACACGGCTGGATGATCTTGAA
>NZ_BAABDO010000221.1:0-4697 GCF_039539665.1 Actinomadura keratinilytica | reverse complement strand
GGCGGGCGCGGCCAGCCGGGCGGCGGAACGGGCCGGCGGGGCGGCGGCCGGGACGGGCGGGACGACGAGTGGGAGCCCGGAGGCGGACGCGGCGGCGGACACGCCGATGACTGAGCCGCGCCGCGTCGCGGTGTCCAACCCGCGCACCCATCGGGCCCGCCGCGGGCCGGTCGGCACGGGCTGGAGCATCGCCCGCGACCTCGACGAGCAGACCGAGCTCGGCGCCGTGTACGCGCGCGCGCTGATCCGCGCGCAGCTGCGTTCGGCGCTGCTGACCGCCGGGGCGGTGCTGACCGCGATCATCGGGCTGCCCCTGCTGCTGACCCTGGTCCCCGCGCTGGCGCGGGCCCGGGTGCACGGGGTGCCGCTGGCCTGGCCGCTGCTGGTGCTGGGCGTGCAGCCGGTCTGGATCATCCTGGCGGTCCGGCAGCTGTGGCGGGCCGAACGCACCGAGCGGGAGTTCGCGCGCTTCGTGGACCACCCGTGATCGCGCCGGCGGTGGCCATCGCGCTGACCGCGCTGATCGTCGTCCTCGGCCTGATGGCGGCGCTGACCACGGTGCGCGGCTCGACCGCGCTGCGCGGCCGTCCGCCCGCCGGCGGCGACGCCGCCTCCGACTTCCTGGTCGCCTCGCGGGGGGTGACGCCGCTGTGGAACGCCGCCGCGATCAGCGGCGAGTACATCTCGGCGGCGGCGTTCCTCGGGTGGGCGGGGCTGCTGCTGGCCCACGGCGCCGACGTGCTGTGGCTGCCGATCGGGGCGGTCGGCGGGTACGTGCTGCTGCTGGCGTTCGTGACCGCGCCGCTGCGCCGCTCGGGCGCCTACACCATCTCCGACTTCGCCGAGTGGCGGCTCGGGTCGCTGGCCGTGCGGCGCCTGGTGTCGGTGTGCGTGTGCGTCATCGGCTGGTTCTACCTGCTGCCGCAGTTCCAGGGCGCCGGCGTCACGCTGTGGGTGCTGACCGGCGCGCCGCCCTGGGCGGGCTGGGCGCTGGTGGTGGCCGTGGCGGCGGGCCTGGTGCTGTCGGGCGGCATGCGCAGCATCACCGCCGTCCAGGCGATGCAGTACTGGGTGAAGGTGTGCGCGGTGGCGGTCCCGGCCGTCGCCGTGCTGGCCGTCTGGCGGCTGGACGGGGCCCGCGACCCGGCCGGGGACGGGCCGCCGAAGTTCCCCCGCGCCACCGTCGTCCGGGTGCAGACCGACGTGGCCGTGCGGGTGCCCGCCGACACGGACGTGACGGTGCACGGCATGCTGGACGGCCGGACCCACCGCGGGCGGCCGGTGCGGCTGCCGCGGGGCCGGCACACCGTGGCCGAGGGCACCGAGCTGAGGTTCCCGGCGGGGGCGTGGGTGCCGCACGCCGAACGGCTGCCGATCAAGGAGGACCGCGTCTGGGCGCTGCCGTTCGCCCAGGGCCGCGACCACCCGCTGTTCGCCACGTACTCGGCCCTGCTGGGCGTGCTGCTGGGCACGATGGGCCTGCCCCACATCCTGATGCGGTTCTACACCGCGACCTGCGGCAGGGCGGCGCGCCGCACCGCCGCGATGGTGCCGGTGCTGCTGGCGCTGTTCTATCTGTTCCCGGTCGTGTACGGGGCGCTCGGCCGCTTCTACACGCCGGAGCTGCTGGTCACCGGCGACACCGACGCGACCATCCTGATGGTGCCGCAGCGGCTGGTGCCCGGCACCGCGGGCGCGCTGCTGACGGGCCTGGTCGCGGCGGGGGCGTTCGCCGCGTTCATCTCCACGTCCTGCGGCATCGTGGTGGCGATCGCGGGCACGGTGTCGCAGCGGTTGCTGCGCGGCGGCGTGTCGGCCTTCCGCCTCGGCGCGGTGTTCGCGCTGGCGGTGCCGCTGGGGGTGCCGCTGACGCTCGCCTCCGACCTCGGCGCGATCGGCGCGGCCCGGCTGGTCACCCTGGCGCTGACGGTGTCGGCGTGCTCGCTGTGCCCGCTGCTGCTGCTCGGCATCTGGTGGCGCGGCCTGACCGCGGCCGGTGCGGGCGCCGGGCTGCTGGTGGGCGGGGGGCTGGCGGTGGCGGCGGCGGTCACCCGGCTGTTCGGCGGGCCGGGGGACGGCTGGCCCGCGGTGCTGCTGGCGCAGCCGGCGATGGTGCTGGTGCCGCTGACGTTCGCGGTGATGGTGGCCGGGTCGCTGCTGACCCGCCGCCGGGTGCCCCGCCGGGCCGACCGGGCGCTGGCCCGGTTGCACTTGCCAGAGGAAATCGTCAATCGTTGACGCCTGTTCGCCGAAGGAAGTTGGCTGTTCCCCCCTGTCACGGCGAAACCGTTCGTCGTCGCGGTTCGACCGCTCGTCGGTCGGCGGCGAAACGCACATCGACGCCTATCCGCCGTTGGCCGAGGGGACCGGGCCATCGCCTGCCCATCGGTATCGGATCCCTCTACTGTTTCCACTGGCACCACGCACCACACCGCTTCGGGGGGAGCGAGTGGACGCGGACGGGTCCGAGCCCATCGGCCCGCCGGCGGCGGAACCGCCACCCCCGCACGGAACAACAGAGGAGATCCGGCACGGCACCGAAAAGCCGGATCAGGAGCCGTCGGATCCCGTACCGGGGGGGTGGGATCCGACGGCGTGAGGCTCGGGCGTCGCTGAATAGTCGGGGGGTTGTTCAGCGACGCCCGGGCCGTTTTCCGTCTCCGGGACCGGCCCGCCGGTGCGGGCGGCTCAGGGCGGGCGGCTCAGCGGTCGCGCAGGCGCTTGAGGGTCTCGACGTCCCTGCGGTGCGGTTCGGGGGCGCGTCCGGGCGTCTCGATGATGAACGGGACGCCCGCCACGGCCGGGTGGCGGAACAGCTCGGCGAACGGCTCCTCGCCGATCCGGCCCGCGCCGATGTTCTCGTGCCGGTCCTTGGCCGACCCGCAGGCGTCCTTGGAGTCGTTGGCGTGGACGAGCCTGAGCCGGCCCTCGCCGACCGTCGCGACGAGCGCGTCGATCGTCGCGGCCGCCCCGCCGGGGGCGGACAGGTCGTGCCCGGCGGCGAACGCGTGGCAGGTGTCGAAGCACACCCCGAGCTTGGGGTGGTGCTCCAGCGCCGCGAAGAACGGGCCGAGCTGCTCCACCTTGGCGCACAGCATCCGGCCCTGCCCGGCCATGGGCTCCAGCAGCAGGTCGGGCCCGTCGTCGGGGATCTCCTCCAGCAGCGGCAGCACCTGGTCGCGGACCTGCCGCATGGCGTCCTCGTAGGGCTGGCTGACCGCCGAGCCGGTGTGCACCACCACGCCGCGCGCGCCGATGTCGCGGCCCCGGCGCAGCGCGTGCCGCACCGACGCCACCGACTTGGCGACGGTGTCGGCGCTGGGCGAGCCGAAGTTCACCAGGTACGCCGCGTGGACGTAGACCGGCAGGTCCCGCTGTTCGCGCAGCCGGGCGTCCTCGGCGGGCCGCCCCTCCGGCAGCGCCCAGCCGCGCGGGTTGGACACGAACACCTGGACGGCCTCGGCGCCGATCTCGGCGGCGTACTTGAGGCCGCCGGTGGCCAGGCCGCCGGCGACCGGGACGTGCGCGCCGACCGGGCTGTTCGCGACGGCCGGCGCCGGGGACGCGCCGGTGGAGGTCGAGGTCACGGATGAGGAGGCCATAGGCCGCTCAGCATAGTTGCCCGCTGGACCGTTCCCGGCCGCGCCGTGCCGTGCCCCGACGGCGCCGCGCCGGAGCCCCTCGGGCGTCCGCCGGCGGGCGGTCAGCCCCAGATGGTGACCTCCTGGCCGCGCCGGGCGGTGGAGCCGGGCAGCGGGTTCTGCCCGACCACCCGGTTGCCCAGCCTGCTGCCGATCTTGACCCGGAAGCCGGAGCTGCGCAGCGTGCGCCGGGCGTCGTCGAACGACTGGCCGACCACCGTCGGCACCGGGAGGCGGTCGCCCCGCTCGCCCCCCTCGTCGTCGCAGAAGAAGTCGCCGATCAGGCAGTTGCGGCGGTTGACCACGAGCGTGACCTTGTCGCCGGACGACACGCCGGTGCCCGGCCTGGGGTTCTGCGACAGCACCGTGTCGCCGGGCTTGCCGCGGACCCGGCGCCGCTCGATGACGACCTCGAGGCCCATCGAGCGCAGCCGGTTGGCGGCGTCGTCGCTCTTCTGCCCCACCACGTTCGGCATGGACATGCCGCTGCTGACGACGATCTGCACCGGCACGTCGGGGGACTGCTTCTCGCCCCCGGCCGGGTTCGTGCGCACCACGCGGCCCTTGGCCACCGTCTGGGACGGGGTGCTGCTCTCGCGGCCCGGCTGCAGGCCCTTGTCGCGCAGGATGCGCTTGGCCTCCTCCAGGGTGCGGCCGCGCACGTCGGGCACCTCGCGCGGCACCCGGCCCTTGGACGGGGTCAGCGTCACCGTCTCGCCCTTGGCGATCCGCGTGCCCGGCGCCGGGTCGGTCTTGGCGATCTCGCCCTTGTCGACCCGGTCGCTGTACTCCTCGGGGCCGATCCTGGCCTGCAGTCCGGCGGCGGCGAGCGCCTGCCGGGCGTCGGCCACCGTCATGCCGATCAGCCGGTCGGGCACGTGGTCGTACTGGCCGGAGGTCTGGTACCACACCGACCAGGCCAGCACCACGGCGGCGACCGCGCCGATCGCGATCAGCACGTACCGGCCGGCCCCGCCGAACCCGCGCCGGGGGGCGCGGTCGTCCGGCGGCACCAGGGCCGGCCCGGTCTCGCCGGGCGCCAGCACGGCGGTGCGC